>CAIZHL010000289.1 GCA_903932755.1 uncultured beta proteobacterium | reverse complement strand
GCTCGCCGTCCCGCCAGCGCCGACTATTGAGGGGGCCGACGATGTATGACCTCATCTTGCGATTCGTGCCGCATTACGGCTGGCTGTATCTGATTGTGCAAAACGGAATCGAGCTTGCGCGGGGCGAGTTTCAGCAGACCCCCGACGCCGCGCTGTCGCGTGGCCTGGCGACCGGGGCGAAGCTGGCTGACACCATCGGGGGCGAGCCATGACCGCGCCGCGTCCGTTCTGTGGCATTGACCCTGGCGTATCTGGTGCCGTGGGCTTCGTGGGCGAGGGCGGGCAATTCGCCGCCGTGGTGGATATGCCGACCCTGCCCACCACCACCGGCCGCCGACAAGTCGACTTCGCCGCGCTGGCCGCGATCCTGCGCGAGCATGGCCCCGCCTTTGTCCTGGTGGAGCGTGTCGGGCCGCGTCCTGGCGAGGGGGCCGTGGGGGCTTTCGCCTTCGGCCATACCTTCGGCGGAATCATGGCGACCCTGGCCGCGCTGGCTCTGCCGCATGACGTGGTGCAGCCGGCGACCTGGAAGCGCCGCGCCGGTATCCCGCCGGGGGCCGACAAGCGAGCCAGCATCGCCACCGCCGCCCGCCTCTTGCCGGGGGCTGCGCCGCACCTGACCCGCGTCAAGGATGATGGCCGCGCCGAAAGCCTGCTGCTGGCCCTGCAAGGTTTGCGCTGGCTACAGATTGGCGCGGAGCATATCGGGGGCGAGCATGGAATATGATGACGTGCTGACCTGCGAGGATGTCGCGCTGCTGGCTGAGACCTTGCACGGCTATGCAGAGTGCGAGGGCTTCCGGCCTGCTTACCGCTGGCTGTGCGAAGCAATCGCCCTGGCCCTTGATGCCTCACTGATGGGCGAAGAGGGCGAAGTGAGCGCGGAGCTTGGGGGCGATCTTATCGACCTCTGGTGCGAAGTTTCCGAGCGTGAGATTCAAACTGAGGGGGGCATATGCTGACCGTGAAACTCCAAGGATTCGACAAGACCCTGGCACACCTTGCCGGCCTGCAAAAGCAAGTCCGCTTCGCCGCTGCCAAGGCCCTGACCCAAACCGCAAAGAAGGTGCAGACCCGGCTGATAGCGGAGATGGGCAGCCAGTTTGACCGGCCGACGCCCTACACCCTGCGAAGCACATTCGTTAAGCCGGCGACCAAGACCGAGCTTTCCGCCATCGTGGGATTGAAAGACCGCGCCGGATCGAAAGCCGCCATGCCGCCGGCCGAACTGCTGGCGCATCAATTCAAGGGCGGGGGCCGACTGTGGAAGGGCCTGGAGCGATACCTACACCGCGCCGGCCTGATTGGTGCGGGAGAGTTTGTCGCGCCTGGTGCGGGGGCTCGCCTCGACCGATTCGGCAACATGAGCCGGGGGCAGATATCACAACTGATGAGCCAGTTACGCATCGGCATTGACCCCTATCAGTACGCCACCAAGAGCGCCCGCAGTCGCCGCAACGTGAGCAAGGCGGGGCGCATCTTTTGGGCTCGCGGTAACGCGAAGGATGGGCACCTGCCGCGAGGGGCATGGATTGACATGGGGCCGCCTGTCGGCTTGCGTCCGCTGCTGCTGGTAGTGAGCCGCCCGGCCTATCGCCGCCGTATCGACCTCGACCGGCTGGCCCGCGACGTGGTGGCGAAGGAATGGGGGCCGACCTTCGACGCTGCCCTGGCCGATGCTGTCCGCACCGCCTGAGAAAGTCCAAGGTACTCCCTGGGCTTCCAAAGGTGCGGGTAATGCGAGGCCCGCAACTCCGCTAGCCTACCTCTACGCAACATAGGCAACGAATGCAACGACTACCACCCGACGAGAGGGCCGCCCGCCTCGACTGCATGGCCTGGGAGCGCATGAGGGGCGCGAAGATTCGGCAGATTGCCCGCCAGCATCGGCTATCGAAAAGCCAAGTGCACCGCCTGGTGCGCCATGTTGAAGTAATGCCACCACCGACGCGCTACGTTCACAAACTTGTCCCACTGCCCGGCGGGGGCTATTCCGCCGTAATCGTCGTGGCATCCTGACCGCCCGTCATGCCCCTTGCGTAAGGGCTTGCAAGGGCCTTGCCGGGCTGCGCCGTGCCAACCTGCACCACCGCCGGAGGGCACACCCCGCCCACCGGCTCTATCTCCCTGGCCGCCGCCGTTCCCTCCCGCACCGCCACCGCTGCGCCACTGCGCCCCTCATGGCACACCCCGCCATCAAGGGCTTGCGGCTTGCTGGTGGCTGCCGTGGTGCGATCCTGGCCGCGCCTCACCCCTGCTACCGCCGAAGAGAATCCAGTCAGGGGCCGCCAAGTCACATAACGGGGGATTATGCGCAGCCTGTCGGCTGTCCG
>CAIZHL010000288.1 GCA_903932755.1 uncultured beta proteobacterium | reverse complement strand
TGCACAGGAGCCTTCAGGGCAAGAATATCACCAACGCATAGCGAATGGCGGCTCCCTCATTTTCGATGTTTCTGACGAACAGCGGCTTCCGGGTTCATCCACCGTCGGCATTGGGCACGATGCGGGCCTCCTGCAGCACATAGTTCTCTCGCGTAGATGACTTACACCTTGGATGGCGACGCCGTCGCGCGGCCAAATAATTGGCGCTGGCGACACGGCGCTGCGGGCGACTGACTTGCGAACCCCTTAAGATCGGACCGGCAAGCCTAAGGGCGACCGAACTGCGGTTTGCAAAAAGGCAATGCCCGAAGTCGCCGAAGCCGGTGATATCCTCATCGCGTTGCGCAAAGGGAGCCTGAAATGCTGATCAACTGCGTCGCCTACCAGGATGGCCGCAAACTCGCCGACCTCGACATCGAGGAGATCAGCGACTACCTCGAAAAGCCCGACTGTTTCGTCTGGGTCGCGCTGCGCGATGCCACTCCGGCGGAACTGGAAAAAATGCGCGAGGAATTCGCGCTGCATCCACTGGCCGTCGAGGATGCCCACAAGGGGCACCAGCGACCCAAGATCGAGGAATACGGCGAAAGCCTGTTCGCCGTGGTGCACCTGCTCGAACTACAGGAGGGCGAGCTGATGCTCGGCGAGGTGGACATCTTCGTCGGCCGCAACTTCGTGCTCTCCGTACGCAACCGCAGCAGCCAGCACCTGCTGGGCGTGCGCGAGCGCTGCGAGCGCGAACCCGAGCTGCTGCGCCAGGGCGCCGGCTTCGTGCTCTACGCCATCATGGATGCCGTGGTCGATCGCTACTTCCCGCTGATCGACGCCATCGAATCGGACCTCGAAGCCGTCGAGGCGCACATCTTCGACAAGGGCATGGCGCGCACCAACATCGAACGGCTGTACCACCTCAAGGGCCGCATGGTGGCGCTGAAGCACGCCGTGGCGCCGCTCATGGAGGCCGTCGGCAAGCTCACCAGCGGCCGCGTGCCGCCGGTCTGCGCCAACAGCCGCGACTATTTCCGCGACGTCTATGACCACCTGACGCGCATCAACGCCCAGCTCGAAACCGTACGCGACACCATCGGCACGGCGATCCAGGTCAGCCTCTCGTCGGTCGCCATCGAACAGAGCGACGTGGCCAAACGGCTCGCCGCCTGGGCCGGGATCTTCGCCGCGGCCACCGCCTTCGCCGGCATCTGGGGCATGAATTTCAAGGCCATGCCGGAGCTGCAATGGGAATACGGCTACCCGATGGCGCTGGGCATCATCGTCAGTGTCTGCGCCCTGCTCTTCCTGCGCTTCCGCCGCATGGGATGGCTGTGAGCGGGGCCCGCCGTGTCGATTGAAGGGCGGCGCGGCGTCCCGCCAGCGCCGACTTTTTTGGATCCGGCGATGACGCGCGCCGGCTTCCTGCAACTCGCGGCGGGAACCGCGGCAGGACTGGCCCTCGGCAGTCGCGCCACGCCGTCGGCTGCCGCGCCGGCAACGATGCAGACGCGACCGATCCCCTCCACCGGCAAGTGGCTGCCGGTGATCGGACTCGGTACCTACCAGGGCTTCGACGTCGCACCCGGCTCCGCCGAATACGCGCGCCTGCCCGGCGTCCTGCAGGCCCTGTTCGCCGCCGGCGCCTCGGTGATCGACAGTTCACCGATGTACGGCCGTGCCGAAGCCACCACCGGCGAGCTGCTGGCCGCCGCCGGAACTCGCCCCAAGGCCTTCGTCGCCACCAAGGTCTGGACGCGCGGGCGCACCGAGGGCATGCGCCAGATGAACGAGTCGATGCACCTGCTGGGCGCCGATCCGATCGACCTGATGCAGGTGCATAACCTCCTCGACTGGCGCAGCCACCTGCCGTTGCTGCGCGAATGGAAGGCGGCCGGACGCATCCGCCATATCGGCATCACGCACTACAGCGCCGGTGCCTACGACGAACTGGCGGCGGTAATGCGCGCCGAGCGCTTCGACTTCCTGCAGATCAACTATTCGCCGGACGAGCGCGAGGCCGAACGGCTGATCCTGCCGCTGGCGGCGGAGCGCGGCATGGCGGTGCTGATCAACCGCCCCTTCGGCGGCGGCGGACTGCTGCGCCGGCTGCAGGGCCGGCCCCTGCCGGCATGGGCGGCCGAAATCGGCGCCGCGAGCTGGGCCCAGCTCCTGCTCAAGTTCGTCCTCGGCCATCCGGCGGTGACCTGCGCCATCCCCGGCACCGGCCGGCCCGAGCACATGGCCGACAATGTTTTGGCCGGCGCCGGCCCGATTCCCGATGCCGCCTTCTGGCGCAGCCACACCCTCGATATCTGAGGCGCCCGCGACGGGCACCCGCACCCACGATTTATGCCGCCGTGTATCGCGGCGGCAACCTCCCGAGCGGCTGGATCTACGCCGGGCTCGACGCCCTCGGCATGACGATCGGGGGCATCGCGCTGGTCGCCGCGCCGCCGCATGAACCGCACTCTTTTCAGGGGCGGCATGTGCCACGACCACCACTCAAGCGCTTGCTGTAGCTGGACTATCGCTGCTTTTCCGTGACTTTTGACCGTTTGGCGCCGCAGCGAACGCCGTATGATCAATCATCGGATTTCACACCGTTGCGGTCGCAACCGGCGATTGCTCCGATGCAGGGCAAATGAATTTTCAGGCAGCCGGAGTAATCCGGACAGATGCGGGATTGCAGATTTTGAAGAATTGGTTTTCCGCGAGAAGCTTGCTGGACCTCAAGACCACGATCGCCACATTCACCGTGGTGCTTTTCGTCAGCACCATCTGGGTATTGGCGCACGACATGGGCGTCAAGGTCCGTGAGAACTTCAAGACCAGCCTGACCGCCCAGCAGGTGCAGATCGTCCGGCATGTGGCCGGCAACCTCGACGAGTCCATCGCCTTGCGCATCAACGCCCTCGGCGATGCCGCGGCGCAGATCGATGCCGACCTGATGGCGCATCGCGGCCGCCTGCTGGGCCTGCTGGCAACAACCAAGCCCGCCGAGCGGCTGTTCAACGCGGGCATGTTCGTGATCTCGGCAAAAGGCGTCGAACTGGCAAACACGACGCGCCTCGAAGCGCGCGATGACAACGGCTCCGGCGAGACGGATTTCTTCCAGAAAGTCATGGCATCGGGCAAGCCCGCGATCGGCAAGCCGGTCCTCGATCGCGTCACGGGCAAGCCGGTGATCATCATCGCGGTGCCGATCCGGAACGGGCGCAACGAAATCATCGGCGTCCTCGCCGGCGCCAGCCAGATCGCCGGCCAGGACCTGCTGAGCGAAGTCATGCCTTCGAAACTGCGCATGGAGGGCGACCTCCACGTCATCTCCTTCGCCGATGGCGTGTTCGTCTCCTCCACCGATCCGGCGAACATCCTGCAGCCGGAACCGGCGCCGGGGTCCAACTCCATGTATGACCGCTATAAGCAGGGTTACGAAGGCTCCGGCGTCGCCATCGACGCCCAGGGCGCCGAGATCCTGAACTCCGCCAAGCGCGTCACCAGCACCGGCTGGCTGGTGTTCGCCACGCTGCCGACCTCCACCGCCTTCAAGTCGCTCGATGCGCTGCAGCGTGAAATCTACAAGAATGCCGCGCTGGCGTCGGTATTGATCGCGATGCTGATCTGGCTTTTCCTCAACAGCCAGCTCAGCCCGCTCGGCCGCTCCGCAAAAACCATCGACGCCATGACGGCGGACCAGGAACCGCTGCGACCGCTGCCGCTCGAGGGCAGCAGGGAGATCCGCCTGATGCTGGACAGTTTCAACCGGCTGCAGGAACGCATCACGCAGCAGCAGCAGTCGCTGAGCAGCCGCGAAGACCAGTTGCGGGTCGCCGCCTCGGTCTTCGAAGGCACCAGCGAGGCGATACTGATCTGCGATACCGACACGCGCATCATCAGCGTCAACCGGGCCTTCTGCAAAATGACCGGCTACGCCGAAGAGGAACTGGTGGGACAAACGCCCAAGCTGCTGAAGTCCGGACAGCACACCCGCGGCTTCTACCAGGAGATGTGGGCCTCGCTGCTGAACGTCGGCCAATGGCAGGGCGAGCTCTGGAACCGCCGCAAGAGCGGCGAGATCTACCCGGAGCGGATCACGATTTCGGCGCTCTACGACGAAGCCGGCAAGGTGCTGCGCTATATCGCCATCGCCGCCGACATCACCGCCAGCAAGAAGGCGGAGAACGAGATCAACAGCCTGGCCTTCTACGACCCGCTGACCGACCTGCCCAACCGCCGCCTGCTGCTCGACCGGCTGCGCCAGGCGATCGCCTCCAGCAGCCGCAGCTCGAAACACGGCGCATTGCTGTTCATCGACCTCGACAATTTCAAGACCCTCAACGACACCCTCGGCCACGACACCGGCGACCAGCTGCTGCGCCAGGTCGCCCACCGGCTGGCCAACTGCGTCCGCGACGGCGATACCGTGGCCCGCCTCGGCGGCGACGAGTTCGTGGTGATGCTGCAGGACCTGAGCGGCGATCCGCTGCTGGCGGCCAGTCAGGCCGAAGTCGTCAGCGAAAAGATCCTCGCCCTCTGCAGCCAGCCCTACCAGCTCGGCGGCGCCCGGCACCACAGCACCACCAGCATCGGCATCGCGCTGTTCGCCAACCATACCGAAAGCATCGACGAACTGATGAAGCGGGCCGACCTGGCCATGTACCAGGCGAAAGCGTCGGGGCGCAACAACCTGCGCTTCTTCGACCCCGAGATGCAGGCCGCGATCATGCTCCGCGTCGCGCTGGAAGCCGACCTGCGCGAGGCGGTCAAGAAGAACGAATTCCACCTTTACTACCAGAGCCAGGTCGACGAGGGCGGCCACGTCACCGGGGTCGAGGCCCTGCTGCGCTGGCAGCATCCGGAACGCGGCCTGGTCTCCCCGCTCGATTTCATTCCGCTGGCGGAGGATACCGGCCTGATCCTGTCGGTCGGGCACTGGGTCATGGAATCGGCCTGCAACCAGCTGGCGATCTGGGCGGCAAAACCGGAAATGGCCCATCTCACGATCGCCGTGAATGTCAGCGCGCGCCAGTTTCACCAGCGCGAATTCGTGCGCCAGGTGTGCGACGTGCTCGAACAAACCGGCGCCAATCCGCAGCGGCTGAAACTGGAACTGACCGAAAGCCTGCTGGTGCGCGACATCGAGGACGTCATCGAAAAAATGACCACCCTGCGCGCCACCGGGGTCACCTTCGCCCTGGATGATTTCGGCACGGGTTATTCCTCGCTCTCCTACCTCAAGCGCCTGCCACTCGATCAACTGAAGATCGACCAGGGCTTCGTCAAGGACATCCTCACCAACAGCAACGATGCGGCCATCGCAAAAATGATCGTCTCGCTGGCCGAAGCCATGGGCCTCACGGTCATCGCCGAAGGGGTCGAAACGGAAGCGCAGCGCGGCTTCCTCGCGCTGCAGGGCTGCCGCGCCTACCAGGGCTACCTGTTCAGCCACCCGCTGCCCACGGATCGGTTCGAGGCCTTCCTGCAGCCGGATTGACCTGGCCAGGCGCTGCGCCGGCCCGGCCGGGGCTGATCCGGTGGAACGCAATACGCAATAGTCGCCGGCGGCCTGACGGCGCTGCGTATAATTCGCGCCTCTTTGCATGCCCCTTCCCATGAAGTCCCTGCTGTCGCTCCCCGACCTGCCCAAACCGGGCCAGCGCATCGACCTGCCGCCGCTTTCCGCGTCCGCCGACGCCCTGGCGCTGGCACAACTCGCGCTGCCGGGACGCCTGCTGGCCGTGGTCACCGCCAGCCCGCTCGACGCCCAGCGCCTGGCCGAGGAAATCGCCTGGTTCCAGCCCGGCTTGCGCGTCCATCTGCTGCCGGACTGGGAAACCCTGCCTTATGACAACTTCTCGCCGCACCAGGACCTGATCTCCGAGCGCCTGGCGACCCTGCATGCCGCCACGCGCAACGAATGCGACGTGCTGATCGCCGCCGCCTCGACCGCCGTCACGCGGCTGGCGCCGCCCGCCTTCCTCGCCGGCCACACCTTCTTCATGAAGAAAGGCGAGCGGCTCGACATCGGCAAGCTGCGCGCCCAGCTCACCGTGGCCGGCTACCAGCATGTGACGCAGGTGGTCGCCGCCGGCGAATACAGCGTGCGCGGCGGCCTGGTCGACCTGTTCCCGATGGGCACGCAACTGCCCTACCGCATCGAACTGTTCGACGACGAAGTGGAAACCATCCGCAGCTTCGACGTCGACAGCCAGCGCAGCCTCTATCCGGTGCCGGAAATCC
>CAIZHL010000287.1 GCA_903932755.1 uncultured beta proteobacterium | reverse complement strand
CGGCATGGAAGGACTTTGACGCTTTCTGCAAGTCTGGATTGCGTTTGTTGCCGGTGAGTCGAAAAGCCTTTGCAGAGGCCGCCGGGATGACTCGGAATGCGGCAAGCGGCTTGCGCTCGGGTGATGCCTTGCATCTGGCGATGGCGCTGGATGCCGGCGCCAGCGGGATTGCGACGGCAGACGAGACGCTGGCGAAGAACGCGAAAGCGAACGGATTGGCGGTAAGCCAGATAGCCTGACTGTTTCCCCTGTTTTGCCAGCCAAGTTGGCATGTAGGAGCCGACCTATCTGGCACTGGCACATGCTGAACGCTAGCCGCAGCGCTGCGCACTGGATGGGCCTGCGCAAGCCGCTGACCCGAGAACCGGAGATTCTCTCGGTAGTAGATCGTTTTTCGGCCGACGGAGATCTCTTTGCCCGCTGTGCGCCCCCGGAGGAGAAGGGAGGCCTATCATCCGCACCTCAACGGTCGTGCGTACGCGTTGCCTGCGGCGAGGTTGGACGTTTTCAAGTGGCGCGATGCGGCGAATGACGGCCGTTTCTTCCAATGATATTGAGGTCCCGGGCGCATCTGGCGAGCCCGGCGTCTGAGATCATGGAAGCATAGTGAAACAGGGAGAGCGTAACGGAGCCATGCCAATCAAGAACAGCCGGAATTCACCACTGCAGATTGCCGAGGTTATCCTGGGTGCCGGAGAAGGGCGCCTTGGATTGACTCTCTGTCCAGGGAAAAAGGATGCTTCCCGCAGCTGGGACCGCGACCTGAAGGAAGACATGAGGGCCATCCGTGCCTGGGGCGCTTCGATTGTCGTGACGCTGATCGAGCACCACGAGTTTCAGCTTCTCGCCATTGAGAACCTGGAGCAGGAGGTGCGCGCTCATGGCATGGAATGGCGCCATTTGCCGATTCGCGACGTGGATGTTCCGGACCAGCGGTTCGAAGCTGCCTGGGCGCTGATAGGGCCCGAATTGCACGACAGGCTTGCTGCCGGTGATCGCATCCTGATTCATTGCCGCGGCGGACTGGGGCGGACCGGCCTGGTGGCGGGCCTGCTCCTTGTCGAACGCGGATGTGATCCGGGTACAGCCGTTCGCCGTGTTCGCGCAGTGCGGCCCCATGCCATCGAAACCGCCGCACAGGAACGCTATGTCCTGAATGCAAAGACCAGAGCGCCCAAGGAAGCCGGCAATCCGGCGCTGGATATGCGCTCACGAATTTGCGGCTGCCTGCTGGGCGGCGCAGTTGGCGACGCGTTGGGTGCGCCGGTCGAGTTCATGCGCCTGACGGAGATCAAAGCCCGTTTCGGCCCGCAAGGCATTGCCGAGTACGCTCAGGCGTATGGGCGGAGCGGTGCGATTACCGACGACACGCAGATGACCTTGTTTACCGCCGAAGGGTTGTTGCGGGCCTACGCGCGAGGCAACCAGGAGAGTATCTGCTCGGTGTCTGCCGTGGTCTGCCACGCCTACTTGCGCTGGTTGCTGACGCAGGGGGGCAACCCTACCGCCAGGGATATGGAGATAGGCAAGGATGGCTGGCTCTGGAAGGAGAAAACCTTGCACAGCCGCCGCGCACCAGGCAACACCTGCATTTCGTCGCTGAAAGGCATGACACATTTCACGGCAGCTCGCGCAAACAACAACAGCAAGGGCGCGGGCGCCATCATGCGCGTGGCGCCTGTTGCCTGTTTCGCGCGCAGCGGGGATCGAGCGGTAGCCGAAGATGTATTTCATCTGGGCAAGGAAGCGTCGTGGATCACCCACGGCCATCCCAGCGGCTACCTGTCGGCGGCGGCATTTGCGGTCATCCTCCATGCGCTGCTATGGGAGCACTCCATGGAGGCCGGCATTGAACGCGCCAGGATGTTCCTCTCGAGCGAGGACGATAGTGCCGAGACCCTTGCTGCCATCGACGTGGCTCTGGCATGCGTTGAGAAACGCATGGAGCCGGAATCGGCGATTCAGATGATCGGTGAAGCCTGGGTCGGCGAAGAAGCCCTGGGGGTCGCCATTTACTGCGCACTGATGGCAAACGACTTCGCGTCAGGTGTGCGCATGTCCGTGAATCATGATGGCGACTCGGACACGACCGGTTTGCTGGTTGGTCAACTGCTGGGTGCAATCAACGGCGAAGCGGCTATACCGGCGCATTGGCTTCGTGACCTGGAAGCGCAGGAAGTCATCCGACAGGTGTCGGATGATCTATGCGACTATTCCAAATGGAATCTTGAGGATCCGGCGCAGGCAGGCAGCGTACGTGAGCGCTACCCGGGATGGTAGAAGCTCGGGGATTGCCCACTCAAGGGAAGAACGATTGCCAGGTCTGGAGTGCGTTGATGGAAGACAACATGCCGCCTCTCCCGATTTCTGAAACCATGAGCTTGAGGTAGTCGGCATGCGCTCGACTCGTGCAACCGCTGCCTTGGCCCGGCTGAATTCGCGCAGCGAAGGTCACCATTACACGATGGCGTTCACCGGTTCGGGCCTGTTTGTCTTGCGTGAGCGGATCGAGGAGACCGACAAGCCGCTTTCCGAAAACCTTTCTCTGGATGACTTTGTGCGTCTGGTGGATTCCATGGGGCCAAAGAAGATCCTGCG
>CAIZHL010000286.1 GCA_903932755.1 uncultured beta proteobacterium | reverse complement strand
GAGTTCGCGGTCGGCATTGCGCGCATCATCCATCATGAGCCCTCCCTCGAATCGGCAACGCGCAGCTTAATACGAATCGGCCTTTCAGCAGCGTTGCGCAATATAGGTGTAATAGGTGCAGGCCGCAAAAAAAGTGCCGGCTGCCATCGACTCCTGCTGTGCGGCAAGCCAGGTATCGACCGTATCCGCCGGCGCCAGGCCGGCCTTGATGATGTAGGGCGCGTAGGTTTCGACGAAAGACTTGAAGTAGCTGCCGCTGCCGACCTCGACCACGGCGTCACCCCACGCTTCCTGCAACTTGAGCCCGAAATCCGGCATCAGCCGCGGCAGGTCGCGCATGATCCGCGGGTTGTTGAAGCTGGCCGTCACCAGCGCTACATCCATTTTGTGTCCGAGTTCGTGGTCGGGGTGGCCATAGGTCATCGAGGCGTAATCGCCGTCGAATATCGCCAGCGTGCCGCCGGGGCGCAGCACGCGCACCATTTCGCGCAGCACCGCCGCCGGATCGGTGACATGGCTGATCAGGGTGTGGGCGAAAACGGCATCGAAGCTGCCGTCGGGGAAATCCAGGCCGTGGGCATCGCCGACGTGGAAATCGACCTTGCGCGCAATGCCCTCGTCGAGGGCGAACTGGCGCGCGGCCTGGATGAAGTGGACGCTTTGGTCGACGCCGACCGCCTTGCCGGAAAACACGCCGCGGCGTGCCAGGGCGCGGGTTGTCGCCCCGGTGCCGCAGCCGACTTCCAGAACCCGCCCCGACGGCCCGGGGTTGATACGGTCCGCGTACTTGTCGAACAGGCGGGTGAAGACCTTGTCCTTGGCACGGCTTTCGAGCCGTGCGACGAGTCGGTCGACGGCCGTCTTGTCGAGTTCATTGACGAATCGGTGCGGATCGCGGGCAACCATGCTTGACCTCCTGGTTTCGGATGCGACTGCCGGAAAAGCCTTTCAAGGCGCCGGCAGGGGCGACTGGTTTAACCCCTGCCGGTGCAGCTTTTCTTACCAGGCTTTGTAGGGCAGGAACTTGCCGTTGAGCGTGACCACCACGCGATCGCCCTTCGGGTCCGCCTGCTTCTGGATGTCCATGCTGAAGTCGATCGCGCTCATGATGCCGTCGCCGAACTTTTCGTTGATGATTTCCTTGATGGTTTCGCCGTAGACGCCGACGATCTCATACCAGCGGTAGATCAGTGGATCGGTGGGGATGGTCTGGGTCCAGGTCTTCTTCGGAAAGCGCTGCAGCGCGGCCGAAACCTCCTTGCCCAGGCCGAGAACCTTGGCCACGGCATCGGCCGGTTTCTTGTCCAGATGGTTCATGCCCAGGCAGGCCGAGCAGACATACTCGGGGGAAAGCCCGGCCGCCTTGGCGATGTCGCTCCACTTCAGGCCTTTCGCGTCTTTGGCGGCGAGCAGGGCATCTTTCATATCGGCTTTGTTCATGGCGTTGTCCATTCATGTTCAAGTAGGCGGAATGGAGCCGGGGTCCGCAACAAGGCCCCTTTCCATGTCCGTGTCGGGAAACCGGGGGCGGCAGGCCCGCCCCCGCTGAGGTCTCCGCTTATGTTTGCGGAGACCTGGTTCCTGCCGTCAGGCAGCGTGATACAGGCGCGACTGGAAGAGCTTGCTGTCCGCGAGTTGATGCAGGCTCTTGGCGGCAGCCAGGATCGCCAGGTCGAGCAGGGGCTCGACAATCACCACACCCATGTAGGCGGCGCTGAAACTTGCGATCTGCGCCAGGTTGTCGGCGCCGACGCCGCTGCCATACACCGCCCAGAACCCGACCCAGGCCACCACGCCGCCCTGGTAGGCGGTCGAGAGCTTCAGGGCCTGGCCGTAGCTGACGTCCTTGTAGGCCGTGTTCGCGGGAATGATGCGCCGAGCCATTACATCGACCAGCAGCAGCGGCACGAGGAGGGAGGTGACGTTCATGCCGTACTGCGGCAGGTCGGCGGGGGCGAAGAACAGCCCCTGCACCAGCAGGCCGAGGGCCAGGCCGAGCGCGGCAGGACCGGCCCCGAGCAGCAGGAAGAGCGTGGAGCCGAGGATGAAGTGCACTTCCGAAACCCCGACCGGATAGTGCGGCAGGATTTCAAAAAAGCTGAACACCAGCACCACGGCCATCAGGGCGCGAACCGCGAGCGGAGCGACGCCGTCGCGCTTGACGGTATCCAGTGCGAGCTTGGCCGAATAGCCGATCGCACCTGTCGCCGTCACGTAGCCCAGCACCATCTTGGCGCCATCAACAATTCCTGGTTCGATGTGCATCTTTGTTTCTCCTCTGGCTTGCCTTGAGATCGAATCGCCTGGGCGGGTGCCCGGCGAGGTTTGATGACAGTTTGTTCGGGTTAAACCGCAGTCGCAAAATTACCGATGACAATCAACGGGTCGTGGGGCCTTCGGGGCAGTGCAATCGCGTTCCCGGAACAGCGTAGACCCTGCGGATAGTTGACGAATAAATTGTCTGCGCTTCATATAAGGCTGTCCATGATTATTTTCCGATCCGTTCCATAGGAATTGGCTATTTCGGGACGGGTACCCCAGGCTTGGCCCCGATCGATCGAAGAATCCCGCCAAACATTCCTTGACGCATATATATGACCTGGCGTATATTAAAAAGCATGAATACTCAAGCCGTATTCGATGCCCTTGCGGATGCCACGCGTCGCCGCATCCTTGCCTTGCTGGTGGATCAGGGCGAGCTCTGCGTTTGCGAACTTACTGCCGCGCTGGCCGACATCCAGCCCAAGATCTCTCGCCATCTTTGCGTCCTGAGGGATGCCGGGGTCGTGATCCCGCGCCGCGAGGGGACGTGGATGTTCTACCGACTTTCCCCTTCCTTGCCCGCCTGGGCCGCCGCACTGTTGAAATCCTTGCCGGAAGTTGCCGTCAGCGAATTCAAGGCTGACCTCAGGCGACTGAAAGTCATGACGGGGCGCCCCGAGCGTTGCGCTGCCTGAAAGCAGGAACATCATGACAACCCTGACCGATGCCAGCCACAGCCCGCGCCGTCCACCCTGGGGCTGGTTGGCTTTGGGCGTGGTCTCGTGGATCGCGGCCTACGCCAGCCTGATGCCTTTTGCCGACGCCGCAATCGCCCTGATCGGCCTGAGCCGCCAGACGCATCTGGGCGAGGCCGTGCATTTCTTCTTCTACGACACGCCCAAGGTCCTGCTGCTGCTCACCGGCATCGTCTTCCTGATGGGCGTGGTGCATACCTTCGTTTCGCCGGAACGCACGCGGGCCCTGCTCTCCGGCAAACGGCTCGGCGTCGGCAACGTGCTGGCGGCGAGCCTCGGCGTCGTCACGCCGTTCTGCTCCTGCTCCGCGGTGCCGCTGTTCATCGGTTTCCTTTCGGCCGGTGTGCCGCTGGGCGTCACCTTTTCCTTCCTGATCTCGGCGCCGATGATCAATGAAGTGGCGCTGGCGCTGCTGTTCGGCCTCTTCGGCTGGAAGGTCGCCGCGCTCTACCTGGCGCTGGGCCTCACGGTGGCGATCGTGGCCGGACTGGTGATCGGCAAGCTCGGCATGGAGCGCCACCTCGAAGACTGGGTGCGCGCCATGCAGGCCAGCCAGTCTGCCGACTATGTCGGCGAAGAAATGCACTGGGCCGCGCGCATCGATGCCGGCGTCGTCCATGTGAAAGACATCGTCGGCAAGGTCTGGCCCTGGATCCTCGCCGGCATCGGCGTCGGCGCCGTCATCCACGGTTATGTGCCGCAGGATTTCATGGCCTCGATCATGGGCAAGGACGCGCCGTGGTGGTCGCTGCCTGCGGCCGTCCTGATCGGCGTGCCGATGTACAGCAATGCCGCGGGCATCCTGCCGATCGTCGAGGCGCTGATCGGCAAGGGCGCCGCGCTGGGTACCGTGCTGGCTTTCATGATGAGCGTGATCGCGCTGTCGCTGCCGGAGATGATCATCCTGCGCAAGGTGCTCAAGCTGCCCCTGATCGCCACCTTCGCCGGCGTCGTCGCGCTCGGCATCCTGCTCGTCGGTTACGTGTTCAACGCTGTCCTGTAAGGAGTTCCAGATGGCCGATTCACCCTTGCATCCCTCCATCGTGGCGATGGTTTCGCTCGCTGCCAACATCGCCGCCAACCATCCGAAGAACGGCCTGTGCCAGTTGGAGCGCCTGCGCGGCTTCGGCATTGCCGAGGAGCAGATCGAGATGGTGGTCGATATCGCGCGCCACATCCGCGACGAAGCCGGCCAGATGCAGGATCACGCCTTCAACGAGGAAGCGAAGCTCGCCATTGCCCCGGTCGCCGTGTCGCCAGCGCCGACTTTTCTAAGCGAACCGGCCAAGGCCGCCTGCTGCACGCCGACCGCCAAGGGCAATTCCTGCTGCTGAATACCGGAGTCACAAATGAAGAACATCAAAGTCCTCGTCACCGGCTGTGCCAACTGTCAGAACACGCTCAAGCTGATCGACGACGTCGCGCGCGCCAGAGGCGTCGCGGTGCAACTGGAAAAGGTGGAAGACCTGCAGCAGATCATGATCCTTGGCGTGATGAGCACGCCCGGCGTGGTGATCGACGGCAAGGTGGTCCACGCCGGCGGCATGCCGACGCGAGCCAAGGTGGAAAGCTGGCTCTGAGTCTTGTCACAAATCCTCACAATCGGCAGCTTGAATAAGCGCCCGATCAATCTAGGCTGAGAGTGCTTTGGATAAACATTCGAGCGCTGCTCAACCTGGTCAAAGGAGATAGTCATGAAACTAAGACAAATTGCGTTGCTGGCCTTTCTCGGCGCATCGCTTGCATCCCCGATTCTTGCGCAGCCCGCCGGCGGACAGGGCATGGGTCCCGGTGCGGGGCAGGGCGCCGGCATGGGTCCCGGCCCGGGCGGCGGCAAGGGAATGCAATTCAACGCGGACAAGGACAACACCTGGGGTTACCAGTTGATGAGTCCCGAAGAGCGCAACGCCCATCGCGACAGGATGCGCGCCACCAAGACCTACGATGAGTGCAAGGCGCTGCAGGAAGATCATCACAAAACCATGGAAGTTCGCGCCAAGGAACAGGGCAAAACCCTGCCGGCACCGGGCAACAACGGCTGTGACCGCATGAAGGCACGCGGCTACTTCAAGTAATCGGCATCATGCCGGCAAACAGGGCGGGCTTCCGGTCCGACGCGACCGGGAGCCCGCCGCACTTCCCCGACCTGAATGACTAGACATTCGCACCACCACGGTCCGGCCGCATTCAACCGGGCCTTCGCCATCGGCATCGCCCTGAACCTCGCCTTTGTCGTCGTCGAGGCGACCTATGGCTGGAAGGTGGGTTCGCTCGCCCTGCTGGCCGATGCCGGGCACAATCTTTCGGACGTCGCCGGGCTGGTGCTGGCATGGATTGCATCGCTGGCGGCCGGCCGGCTGCCGGATCAGCGCCATACCTACGGCTGGCAGCGCGCCTCGATACTCGCCGCCTTCGCCAACGCCGTGCTGCTGCTGGTCGCCATGGGTTCGCTGTTGTGGGAGGCCGCCCATCGGCTGCAGGTGCCGGCGCCCACCGACGGCGTCACCGTCATGATCGTTGCCGCGGTCGGCGTCCTGGTCAACGGCGTCACCGCCGCGCTGTTCATGGCCGGCAGCAAGTCGGACATGAACATCCGCGGCGCCTTCCTGCACATGGCCGGCGATGCGCTGGTGTCGCTCGGCGTCGTGGCATCCGGCGCGCTCTACCTGCAGACTGGCTGGGCCTGGCTCGATCCGGCGACCAGCATGGCGGTCGCGCTGGTGATCATCGCCGCCACCTGGGGCCTGTTCCGCGGCTCGCTGCACCTGCTGTTTGACGGCGTGCCGGAAAGCGTGGTGCTGGCCGACGTCGCCGCACAGCTGCGAGCCTTGCCGGGTGTCATCGACGTACATGATCTGCATGTTTGGGCCATGAGCACCAGCGACATCGCGCTAACCGCGCACCTCGTCATCCCGGCCGGACATCCGGGCGACGCCTTCCTGGAACGGATACGGCAGGAGCTGCACCACCGCTTTCACATTACGCATCCGACGATTCAGATCGAGCTTGAGGCGCTCGATCAGGGATGTGCCAACGGCACGGCCGGTAGCGGTCCCTGAGCGAGCCGCCATGCTCCACCGCCACCGATACCTTTGGCCGTTCCTGCTCCTGGCAATCCTGCTGCCGACCCTGGCACGGGCGGCAGCGGACGATCCCTGGCTGCGCACCGGTGCCGACGGCCAGGCGGAAGTGCAGCTTTATTTTTTCTGGTCGCTGACCTGCCCGCACTGCACGGCGGCGCATCCCCACATCGAGGCCATCCCGCAGTCGCGCCCCTGGGTCAGGCTGCAGGCGCTGGAACTTTCGCGCCATCCGGAAAACGTGCAGCAGTACCAGGCCATGGCGCGGGCGCTTGGCGAGGAGGCCGCCAGCGTGCCGGCACTGCTGTTCTGCGGCGAGATGCATGTCGGCTGGGACGGCGATGGCACCACCGGCGCAACCATCCGCCGGCGGCTCGACGAATGTCGAATACGCGCCGCCGGCGGAGCCTCCGCCGCAGCGCCGCCGGCGGCCGCGCCGACCATCGACCTGCCGCTGATTGGCGCGCTGGACCCGGCCAGCCTCTCGCTGCCGGCGCTGACCCTGGTGCTGGCCGGGCTCGACGCCTTCAACCCCTGCGCCTTCTTCGTCCTCCTCTTCCTCTTGTCGATGATGGCGCACCAGAAGAGCCACGCCCGCATGCTGGCGATCGGCGGCGTCTTCGTCGCCATCTCGGGCCTGATGTACTTCGCCTTCATGGCAGCATGGCTCAACGTCTTCCAGCTCTTCGGCCACCTCGCCTGGGTGACGGTTGCGGCCGGCGCGCTGGCGGTGTTCGTCGGCGCGGTGAACATCAAGGACTTCTTCGCCTTCGAACAGGGGCTGACGCTGTCGATCCCGGAGGCGAAGAAGCCGGACATCTTCCGCCGCACGCGCGCCATCCTCGCCGCCGACAACCTGCCGGCCATGGTCGCCGCCACGGTGGTCCTGGCGATCGCCGCCAATTTCTATGAACTGCTGTGCACCGCCGGCTTCCCGATGGTCTATACGCGGCTGCTGACCCTGGCCGATCTGTCGCCGGCAGGCCGCTACGGCTACCTCGCCGCCTACAACCTGGTCTATGTCGTGCCCCTGGCCGCCATCGTCGCCGTCTTCGCCGGCACCCTCGGCGCGAGGAAGCTCTCCGAGCGCGAAGGCCGCCTGCTCAAGCTGCTCTCGGGCGTGATGATGCTGGGCCTCGGCGCATTGCTGCTGCTGGCACCCGAGCGCGTCAGCCAGGTCGGCATCGCCTTCGGCCTGATGGCCGTGGCGGTGGGCGTCACTTTTATCGCAGCAAAACTTTCGAAGGAAAATTGAAATGCCGAAATGGCTCCTGGTCGCATTGCTGTGCCTTGTTTCCGCGTTGCCGCTGTCCGCGCGCGCCGCGGACAAGCCCGACTTCCTGGTCGATGCCGACTGGCTTGCGGAACGCCTGAAGGATCCGAAGCTGGTGGTGCTCGAAGTGCGCTACCACCCGCACCGCCATGCCACCGTCGGCCATATCCCCGGCGCCGTCCAGGTGCAGCGCTTCGCCGACCTCGGCGCCAACGACGAAATGCCGATCATGCGCTTTCCCTCGCGCGCGGCCTTCCAGGCCACGCTGCGGCGCTGGAGCGTCAACGACGACTCGACCGTCGTCGTCTATGACGACTCCTCCACCGCACTGGCGTCGCGCGTGATCTACCTGCTCGACCTCTACGGCTTCGACATGAAGCGCGTCAAGCTGCTCGACGGCGGCACCATCGGCTGGACCGGCTTC
>CAIZHL010000285.1 GCA_903932755.1 uncultured beta proteobacterium | reverse complement strand
TCCGCCAGCGACTGCTTGATCTCGCGAAGCGCCGTAGTGCCAGCGCCGACTTTTCCCACCACCAGTTGGTCGGCCTGACCGGTGTCGGCGGTGGCTCGCTGATGACGCCGCTGCTGGTACTGCTTTTCGGCTTCAAGCCGGCGACCGCAGTGGGCACTGACTTGCTCTATGCGGCGATCACCAAGAGCGGCGGTTCCTGGGTGCATCACCGGCATGACAATATCGACTGGCGTATCACCGGGCGCCTGGCGCTGGGCAGCGTGCCAGCGGCCGCCGTTACCCTGCTGCTGCTGGCGCAACTCGGTGTGCAAGGCCACGGCGCCACGGGATTGATTTCAGTGGTCCTCGGCTTTGCTCTGCTGCTGACCGCCCTCTCGCTGTTTTTCCGTCAGCGCCTGTTGGACCTCGCGAAACGCCGTTGCGCCAGCGCCGACTTTTCGCACCGCCATGTTGCCGGCCTGACGGTCGCGGTCGGTGTCGTGGTCGGTGCCTTGGTGACAATTTCCTCGGTCGGCGCCGGCGCCCTCGGTGTCACCGCGCTGACCTTCCTCTACCCGAACCTGGCCACGCGCCGCGTCGTCGGCTCCGACATCGCCCACGCCGTGCCGCTGACTCTCGTCGCCGGCCTCGGCCACTGGTGGCTGGGCACGGTCGATGTGGTGCTGCTGGTTTCGCTGCTGATCGGTTCGCTGCCCGGCATCGCGCTTGGTGCCCATTTCGCCGCCAAGGTACCGGAACGCGCCCTGCGCGGCCTGCTCGCTTCCGTGCTGCTGCTGATCGGCGGCAAGCTGATTCTCACTTAAGGAAGCAACATGTACCGCTACGACGACTACGATCACGCCATTGTCCAGGCCCGCGTTGCCAAGTTTCGCGGCCAGACCGAGCGCTATCTTGCCGGCACGCTGAGCGACGACGAATTCCGCCCGCTGCGCCTGCAAAACGGCCTCTACATCCAGCGCCACGGCCCGATGCTGCGCCTGGCCGTGCCCTACGGCCTGATCTCGGCGCCGCAACTGCGCAAGTTCGCCGACATCGCCCGCCGCTACGACCGCGGCTACGGCCACTTCACCACGCGCCACAACCTGCAGTTGAACTGGGTGCAACTGCCGCAGGTGCCGGACATACTCGCCGATCTGGCCGGGCATGAGCTGCACGCGATCCAGACCTCGGGCAACTGCATCCGCAACGTCACCACCGATCATTTCGCCGGCGTCGCCGCCGACGAAATCGCCGATCCCCGCCCCTGGGCCGAGCTGCTGCGCCAGTGGTCCACCTTTCATCCGGAATTCGCCTACCTGCCGCGCAAGTTCAAGGTAGCCATCTCCGGCGCCGCGGAAGACCGCGCCGCGATACAAGTACATGACCTCGGCTTACAACTGAAACGGAACGATGCCGGCGAACTGGGCTTCACCGTTTACGCCGGCGGCGGCCTCGGCCGCACCCCGCTGCTGGGCCAGGTGGTGCAGGAATTCCTGCCCTGGCAACACCTGCTGACTTACACCGAGGCGCTGGTGCGCGTCTTCAACCGTTTTGGCCGCCGCGACAACGCCTACAAGGCGCGCATCAAGATCCTGGTCAAGGCAATCGGACGCGAGGAGTTTGCACGGCAGGTCGACGCAGAGTGGGTCCACCTCAAGGACGGCCCCGCAACCCTGACGAACGCGGAAGTCGAGCGCGTCACCGCGCAGTTCGCCGCACCCGCTTACGAGACGCTGGCCGCAGACGACCTGTGCCACCTCGCCCACCTACGCGAAGACAAAGCCTTCTCGCGCTGGGTCGAGCGCAACGTGCAAAGCCACAAGGTGCCGGGTTACGCCGCCGTCACGTTGTCGCTAAAGAAGCCCGGTGCCGCACCCGGCGACGCCAGCAGCGAACAAATGGAAGCCGCCGCCGACCTGGCCGAACGTTACAGCTTCGGCGAGATCCGCGTCTCCCACGAGCAGAACCTGATCCTTGCCGATGTGCCGCAGCGCGAGCTGTACACCGTCTGGCATCGCGCCAAAGCAGCCGGCCTTGCTTCGCCGACCGTCGGCCTGATCCAGGACCTGATCGCCTGCCCCGGCGGCGATTTCTGCTCCCTGGCCAATGCCCGCTCGCTGCCGATAGCGGCCGCGATCCAGGAGCGCTTCGAGGATCTCGACTACCAGCACGGCATCGGCGAGCTGGAACTCAACATCTCCGGCTGCATGAACTCCTGCGGCCACCATCATCTCGGCGCGATCGGCATCCTCGGCGTCGACAAGAACGGCGAGGAGTGGTACCAGGTCACGCTGGGTGGCCGCCAGGGCAAGGCCGCGCGCATCGGTGAAGTAATCGGCCGCTCCTTCTCCGCCGCCGAAGTGCCGGATGCCATCGAGCGCCTGATCGCCACCTATCTCGCGCACCGCCATGCCGACGAGCGCTTCATCGATACCTTCGACCGCATCGGCGAAGAGCCCTTCCGCAATGCGGCGTATTTACCTAAACCCGCGCACCCCCATCAATCAAGGAGAGTCGCAAATGGCTAACAAACAAATCATCAAGGAGCGTCGCCTGCAAGATGACGCCTGGAAAGTTGTCAATCTGGTCGATGGCGAAGCGCCCTTCGACGTCTGCCTGCCGGTCGGTCCGCTGCTGGTGCCGATCTCGGTCTGGAAGGCGAAGAAGTCCTGCCTGATCGCCCGTGAATACGAACACGGTACGCCGCTGGGCATCTGGCTCGCACCGGGGGACGACCTCGCCGAGATCGCCGCCGACCTCGACGACTTCACCGTGATCGCCCTGCATTTCCCCAAGTTCGCCGATGGCCGCAGTTATTCCACCGCCCGCCTGCTGCGCGAGCGCCATGGCTATGACGGCGAGCTGCGCGCCTTCGGCGACATCGGCCGCGACCAACTCTTCTACCTGACCCGCGTCGGCTTCGATGCCTTCGTGCTCGGTGAAGGCAAGAACGCCGAGGAGGCGCTGGTCGCCTTCAACGAATTCCCCGAAACCTATCAGGCCGCCGCCGACCAGCCCGACCCGCTGTTCCGCCGACGCGCCGCCTGAGCATTCATTCCCCTGGAGCAGAATCATGTTGCGCGAAAACATCCCCGATCTGGCCGACATCGAACTGGTCGCCGCCGTTGCCGAGAAAGCCGTCCGCGTCAAACAGCTGCTGCGCGATGTCGCGCGCGATTACGCGCCCGCCGTCTTCGCCAACAGCCTGGGCGCCGAGGACATGGTGCTGACCGACATGATCTGGAGCGAAGCAATCGGCATCGGATGTTTTTCGCTCGACACCGGCCGCCTGCCGGCCGAGACATACGACCTGATGGCGCGCGCCGAAGCACACTACGGCCGCCGCCTGGCGATATACGCGCCGCGCCATGAGGCGGTACAGGACTTCGTCGCCAGTCACGGCATCAACGGCTTCTACGCTTCGGTCGAGGCGCGCAAGGCCTGCTGCCACGCGCGCAAGATCGAGCCGCTGCAGCGCGCGCTGGCCGGCAAGCAGGCGTGGATCACCGGGCTGCGCGCGGCGCAGTCGCCGACCCGCGACACGCTCAAGACCGTCGCCTTCGAT
>CAIZHL010000284.1 GCA_903932755.1 uncultured beta proteobacterium | reverse complement strand
CGTAGCGGTCGT
This sequence comes from uncultured beta proteobacterium, assembly GCA_903932755.1. Taxonomy (GTDB): domain Bacteria; phylum Pseudomonadota; class Gammaproteobacteria; order Burkholderiales; family Rhodocyclaceae; genus Sulfuritalea. The sequence goes on along the minus strand of CAIZHL010000284.1, from coordinate 11,075 downwards.
GCTCCCAGCGATCGTTGTTGAAGTACTTGACCGTCTCGAAGTTGATCAGGCTGTCCACCGCGCGCACGTTGGCCGCCGAGTCCAGTTCGTTGACCTCGCGCCGCAGCACCGTGCGCCAGTTGGTGACGACGATGGTGAAGCTCACGTACAACACCAGCGTGACCAGCGTGATCAGCATGAAATCCTTGTCGTAGCGGAAGCCGAGGATGCCCAGCACCAGCAGGATCTCGACCAGCGTCGGCAGGATGGAGTAAAGCGTGTAGCTGATCAGCGAGCCGATCGAACGCGTGCCGCGCTCGATGTCGCGCGTCAGGCCCCCGGTCTGGCGGTCGAGGTGGAAGCGCAGGGACAGCGCATGCAGGTGCTCGAAAACCTGCAGCGTGATGGTGCGCACCGCGCGCTGCGTGACGCGGGCGAAGAAGATCTCGCGCAGTTCGGTAAACAGCACGGTCGAAAAGCGCAGCGCACCGTAGGCCGCCAGCAGGCCCAGCGGCACCAGCAGCACGGCCTGTTCCATCCGGTTGGCGCCGGGAACCGTAAACGTATCGATGATGTCCTTGAACACCAGCGGCACGCCGACGTTGGTCAGCTTGGCCAGCAGCAGGCAGGACAAGGCGAAGACCACGCGACCCTTCCACGCCCACAGGTAGGGCAGCAGGGTCTTGATGGTTTCCCAGTCGTGGCGGGTTTCGGGGACAGGGCCCGGCAGGGCCATGGCGGGTGGGGCGCGGCGCATCATGGCTTGATTCTAGCGTCTGTGCGACGCGCTTAGCGCCGTAGCGCCAGCGCCGACTTTTTTGTCATTCCCGCGAATGCGGTGATCCTGGAGCGATTTTGCGTTCCGCCGTATCGTCGGCTGTCGCCGTCGCCGGCCCGATTGCGGTCCATTCGGTGGCGAGGCGGTACCCTACCGCCAGCAGGGTCGGGCCGAGGAAGGCGCCGATCACGCCGAAGGCCAAGAGCCCGCCGAGGACGCCGAGGAAGACCACGGCGAAAGGCAGGTTGGCGCCGCGGCTGATGATGAAGGGCTTGATTACATTGTCCACCGTGCTGACCACGAAGAAGCCCCAGGCGGCGACGAACAGCGCCCAGTCGGGCTGACCCTGGCGGAATAGCCAGATCGCCGCCCCGCCCCAGACCAGCGGCGGCCCCACCGGAACGACTGAGAGGAAGAAGGTGGCGACGCCGAGCAGCACGGCGCCGGGCACGCCGGCGACGGCGAAGCCGAAGGTCGCCAGCACGCCCTGGGCGAGCCCGGTGCCGAGGATGCCGTAGATCACCCCGGTCACGGTACTGCGCGCAATGCCCAGCAGGTAGGTCGCGCGCACGCCCGTGAAGCGTTTCAGCGCGATGCGCAGGCGTTCGGCGAGGATTTCGCCGTGGCGGAAGAAAAAGAAGGCAAGGAACACGGAAAGCCCGATGTCCAGTACGCCGGCGCCGACCGCGCGGCCGGCGGCGAGGGCTGCGGCCTGTGCCGGCTTGGCGAGCTTTTCAAGTTCGGCCGTGAACTTCTGGCTGTCATGGGCGAACTGCTGCCAGTAGTCGTGGATGGGCTGGCCGACGAGTGGCAGGTCGGCCAGCCAGGCCGGTGCGTCGGGCAAGCCGTCCTTGACCAGCGCGGATGCGGCGCGGCCCAGTTCGGCGGCGTTGTCGGCCATGGCCAGGGCGACGGCCGCGACCGGTCCCAGCAAGGCCACGGTGACCAGCAGGGTCATCAGGCTGGCCGCCAGGGTGCGCCGCTGCCCCAGGCTGCGGTCCAGCCAGAGGAAGGCGGGCCAACTGGTGGAGACGAGGATGACCGCCCAGATCAGCGAAGTAAGAAAGGGCCACAGCACCAGCGTGCAGCCCGCCGCCAGCGCGCCCAGGGCGAGCATGTGAAGCAGGCGATCGGAAGCGGGGTTGGGCATGGTCGGTGGGAAATTGGAGAAAACCGGCGCCGGATCGATCTCCGGACAATGCCCATTATGCGGTCTCCGGCCCCGCCTTGGCGCGCGCCGAGGGCTCGCGCCGCGCCGTATCGCCGGCGCCGACATTCCGCTGCAAAAAGCGCGACGATGTTGGTAAAGTGGAGACTGTCGCGAGACTTCCATGAAGACCATTCTTTCCCTCCTGCTGTTCTGCGCCCTTCTGCCGGCCGCCCAGGCTCAGGGCGGCGGTTTTTCCGACATCTTGCGTTCGGTGACCGGCGCCATCGGCGGCAAAGAGGCTTCGACTCCCGCTCCGGCAGGCCAGACCGCGGTACTCGGCGTGCGCGGCATGGATGAGGGCGATGCCAAGACCGCGGCGCCGGCCACCGGCGACCTCAAGCTGCTGGAAGGCTGGGCGGTCGGGCGCAAGGAAGCCGAAGCCGCCGCCCTGCGGCGCGGATTGACGGCCAGGCCGGTGAGTTACGAATAGGCCGGCATGCAGCCATGAGGACACCCATGAAATCCAGCCTGCTCCTTTCCGGCCTTCTGGCCGCGGCCCTGGTATCTGCATCGTCCGGCGTCCTGGCGCAGTCGCGCAACCTCGACCTCGGATCGATCTTCGATACGGCGAAGACCCTGACCAAGAGCCAGTCGGTCGGCGCCATGAGCGAGGAAGAGGAAGCCGCCATCGGCAAGGAAGTGGTCGCGGCAACGCTGGGCAGCTATCCGCCGATCAGGAATCCGGGTCTCCAGCACCGCCTCAACCAGGTCGGCGTCTGGATCGCGCTGCAGTCGTCGCGCCCGGAATTGCCCTGGCGCTTTGCCGCGGTGGAATCCGACGCCATCAATGCCTTTGCCGCGCCGGGAGGCACCATCATGGTCACCCGGGGCATGCTCAACCACGTCACCAACGAGGCCGAACTGGCCTGCGTGCTGGGCCACGAGATCGGCCATGTGACGCGGCGCCACCACATCGCCGTGCTGCAGAAAAGCCTGCTGGTTTCGGCCGGCGCCAGCGCGCTCGGCGCGACGACGAAGACAGGCGGCTCGGCCGAATACCGCAGGCTGCTGATCGGCGAGAGCAAGGAAATATTCACGCGCGGGCTCGACCGCGGTGCGGAGCGCGAGGCCGATGAAGACGGCATCCTGCTGGCGGCCCGCGCCGGCTACGATCCGGCGGCCTGCCTCAATTTCATGCAGCGCCTGGCCGCGCTCAAGGCCGACACGGGGGCCTTGGCGGCCCTCTACAAAACCCATCCGACGGCGAAGGAGCGCGTCGTGGATGTCGATGCGGCGCTGGGCAAGCTCAAGGGCGCCGCGCCCGGCGATGGCGCGCGTCCCGAACTGGCGATGGATGCGGCGGCCGGCGGCCAGAAACCCCGGTCCCGCTGACATCAGCCGCGGGCTGACCGCATTTCCGCTTTGCGCGTTTGCCGCGGGACCGGTTCAGGACCGGCCGCGGGCTTGGCGCTTCACTCGTCCCAAACGCCTGACTTGAGGACCGCGCCGTCGGCGCCGTACTCGGTGCCGGTTCCGCTGCGCTTGTTGTCCTTGAACTCGCCGACGAATTCGTTGCCATTGCTGAATGTCAGCGTGCCGCGGCCGTGGAACGCGCCATCCCGGAAGTCGCCGGTGTATTTGGTGCCGTTGAAGGAAGTCAGCGTGCCCTGGCCGTGAAACTTGTCGTCCTTGAATTCGCCGACGTACTTGTTGCCTTCGGGCGTGGTCAGGGTGCCCTGGCCGTTGTATTTGCCGTCCTTGAATTCGCCGACGTATTTGGTTCCGTTGGGGGATGTCAGGGTGCCCTGGCCGTTGTACTTGCCATCCTTTGACATCCCGACGTACTGCACGCCGCCGACCAGCGTGTAGGTGCCCTGCCCGCTGCGCGCGCCGCCCCTGAATTCGCCGACGTACCTGCTGCCGTCGGTGAATGTGTAGGTGCCCTGCCCGTCGCGCTGGCCGCCCTTGAACTCGCCGACATACTTGTCGCCCTTGGCGAAGGTGTAGCTGCCCTGGCCGTGGGGCTTGCCGTTCCTGAATTCGCCGACATACCTGTCGCCGCCGGGCCAGGCATAGCTGCCCTGGCCGTGAGGCTCGCCGTTGAGGAAGTCGCCGGAGTATTTCTCGCCGCCCGGACCCGTCTCCTGCCCGGAGCAGTTGCTCCAGGGCTCCCTGGCCGCGGCGGGACACGGCGGCAGGCGGCCCTGGGCCAGGGCGCCATGGGCTGCCAGCAGCAACAGCACGATCAATGACTTTTTCATTTTTCCAACCTCTGTCGGTTGCGGGTCGCATCGGCCGCAACAACGCGGTCGATCTACCCGAATCAGGTCGGAAGATTCTACGCCAGCCGTCCGCCGGGCTGCACCTGCCCGCCGTCCCCGAACTGACGCCGGAGCCAGCGACATTCGGGTTTGCGCCGCCGGTGGAGCCGGTCGGCCGCTAGTTCGCGGGCTTTTGCCGCAACGCGCGCAGGGAATTCAGGGCGTCGTCGAAGGCGAAGCGCCGGATGTCACTCGCGAGCTTGTCGAAATCGCCGCCAAGGGCGAGCCTCAGGCTATCGCCGCGCGTGTCAAGCAGTTCGATCGAGGCCGTATCCCCCAGCTCGAGCAGGGCTACCAGCGTATCGAGCAGGCTTTGCAGTGTGGCGCGGTCGCGCGCCGCTGCAGCGTCCGCGCCGACGGCTGCGACGGGGGGCAGGGCGGCCGAGAGTTGGGGAAACTCCAGCCGGATCGCGGTCATCTGCTGCAGCAGTCGCGATTCGACGCCTTCCGAGCTGGTTTCCGCATGGAGGATTTCTTCCAGGTCGCGCGCCATCCTGGCCAGGCGGTTGGCGCCCAGCGTTGCCGCCGCGCCTTTCAGCGTATGCGCCAGGCGCAGGGCGGTGGTTTGGTCACCCGCGTCGAGGCTGGCCTGCAGGGCGGCCATGTCATCCGCATGGTGGTCGGCGAAGCGGCGCAGCAGGTCCAGGTACTTCGCGCTGTTGCCGCGCACCATGGAAAGGCCCTGTTCCACGTTCAACCCAGGAAACCCGGCCAGGCGTTCCAGGCTCGCGGTCAGTGCCGTCTTTTCCGTCGTCGGCGCCGGCACGGGCGCCGTCGCAGACGGCCCGGGCGGTGGCAAGGCTTCTGCGGCGGCGGGCGCCGGCAGCCACTTCAGCAGGCTGGCGTACAGCGCGTCGGGCTCCACCGGTTTGACGACGAAATCGTTCATGCCCGCAGCCTGGCAGGCTGCGCGATCTTCGTCGAAGGCGTTCGCGGTCATGGCCAGGATCGGCGTCAGGGCGTGTGCGGAGATGCGTCGTATGGCGTGCGTGGCGTCGAGGCCGTTCATCACCGGCATCTGGATGTCCATCAGGATCAGGTCATAGGGATGGTCGCGTGCCTTGGCGACGGCTTCGGCGCCGTCGTTCGCCAGTTCCACCGCCAGTCCGGCGCCGTGCAGCAGTTCCAGCGCCACTTCGCGGTTGATGGCGTTGTCCTCGACCAGCAGCAACCGGGCGCCCTTGTGCTGCAGCCGCAATGTCTCCTCGGCGTCGGCCGCTTGTTGCGCGAGCCGCGGCGGTGCGAGTCCGTAACCGCGCCGGAAGCGCGCGGTGAACCAGAATTTGCTGCCGACGCCCGGGCTGCAGTCGGCGCCGACTTCGCCGCCCATCAATTCCACCAGGCGCCGGGTGATCACCAGTCCGAGGCCGGTGCCGCCATAGCGCCGCGAAGTCGACGCATCGACCTGTTCGAAGGCGTGGAACAGGCGCGCCAGTTCGTCGGTGGAGATGCCGATCCCGGTGTCCTCGACCTCGAATCGCACCAGCAGTTCCTCTTCGGCCTGGTCCAGCACCCGCGCGCGAATCGACACCGTTCCCCGCTCGGTGAATTTCACTGCATTGCTGGCGTAGTTGAGCAGCGACTGCGCCAGTCGCGTCGGGTCGCCGCGCAGCCAGTGGGGAACCTCGTCGTGATCGAAAAGGACGTGCAGCCCCTTGGCTTGTGCCGTGGCGGAAATCATCGAATGGACGTGGTCCATTACCGCCACCAGCGAGAAGTTCTGGTCGTCGAGGTGGAGTTTGCCGGCCTCGATCTTCGACAGGTCGAGGATGTCGTTGATGATCGCCAGCAGGTGCTGCCCGGCCTGGCTGATCTTGTCGAGCCTTTCCTTCTGCTTCGGCGTGGCTCCGGAATGCATCAGGTGGGTAAGGCCGAGAACGGCGTTCATCGGAGTCCGGATTTCGTGGCTCATGTTGGCCAGGAACTGCGTCTTCGCGTTATTGGCCGCTTCGGCGGCGTCCTTTGCCAGCACCAGCTCGCTGGTGCGCTGCTCGACCAGGTGTTCGAGTTTGAGGCGGTACTTGTCGAGCTCGGCTTCGACCTTCTTCCGTTCGGTGATGTCGCGCACGATCTGCGAGGCGCCGATGATCCGGCCGGCGGGATCGAGGATGGGCGACACGGTGAGCGAGACCGGGATGCGCCTGCCGTCCTGCGCCAGGCGCTCGGTTTCGTAGTGATTGATCGCGCTGCCGGCCATGATCGAGGCAATCAGCTTCTGTTCCTCGTCTAGGCGGTCGGCCGGCACCAGCATGGAGATCGACTTGCCGATGACTTCGCCGGCGCTGTAACCCAGGATCTTTTCCGCCGCCCGGTTCCAGCTGGTGATCGCGCCTTCCTGCGTCTTGCCGATGATTCCGTCATCGGAACACTCGACGATGGCGGCTTTCAGCACCTGTTCCCGGCGCAGCTCCTCTTCGGCTTCGTCGAGGCGGATGCGCTGCAGGGTCTGTTTGACCAGCGTCTGGTAGGCGCGTACCCCGGCATACACGGAAACGAAGATGCGGTCCGCCGTCAGTTCCGACTTGAGGCGGTAGCCGTCGATCTCGTAGTTCGCCACGACTTCGCGCTGCGGTGCGTAGCCGGGCTGTCCGGTGACCAGCACGATGCGCACCATGCGGTTGCACAGCACCTGCCGCACGTGGCGCACCAGTTCGAGCCCGGCATTTTCGGTTTCCATCACCACATCGAGCAGGATCAGGGCAATGTCGGGCTCGCGCGCCAGTATGGCTTTGGCTTCCTCCGCCGAGTGCGCGTCGAGCAGCTGCAGCGGCATGCCCTCGACCACCATGTCCTGCATGGCCAGGCGCAGCACGGCATGGATGTCCGGCTCGTCGTCGACCACCAGCACCTTCCAGCGGGCGGCCTCGTGGTCCGGCGCGGCGCCGGGTTCGGGAGCGAAAAGCGTGGTGAAGCCGTCGGTTTCCGATGGCGCACTCATAGCGGCACCTCAATGTGAAATTGCGCACCCTTGTCCGGCTCGCTGGTGCAGGCGATGCTGCCGCCGAAGCGATGGGTGACCAGGTTGTATACCAGATGCATGCCGAGGCCCATGCCGTTCTGCATGTCTGTGGTGAAGAAGGGATCGAAAATCCGCGCCCGCGCGGTTGGCGTCATGCCGCGACCGTCGTCCGCGTAGTCGATCAGCAGGTGGGTGGAGGTGGCGGCGACCCCGATCGCGATGCGTCCGCGGTCCCTGCCGTCGAAACCGTGCCGCAGCGAATTGGCGACCAGGTTGGACAGGATGCTGGTCCAGTCGGCGGCGACGCTGTCGATTTCGAGTCCTTCATCGCAATCGAGCGCGACCTCGATGTTCCGCGCGGCCAGCTGTTCGCCCTGCGTGGCGAGGATGTCCCTGAACAGCGCGGCGAGCCGGAAGCGGCGCTTTTCCGGCAGCTTGCCCTGCACGGCAACCTGGCGGAAGGCGTCGATCAGCGATCCGATACGCTCCAGGTTGGAGCGTATCAGCCGGGCCTCTTCCTGCGCCGCGCCCAGGTAGGCGGTCAGGTCGGACTGTGTCATGAGGCGCCCGGCAAAGCGCTCGGTGAGGCCGGCGGTCTGCTCTTCCAGTATCGATGCGGCGGCGAGGCCGACACCGACCGGCGTATTGATTTCATGGGCGACGCCGGCGACCAGGACGGCGAGCGAGGCCATCCGCTCGGCTTCCACCAGCTGCTTGTGGGTGCGCGCGTTGTCGATCGCCAGGGCGCAGACGCCGCTGATCGCCAGCGCCAGGTTGAGGTAGCGTTCGCGGTTCTCGGGAAAGGCGAAGCCATCGACCGCGATGAGGCCCAGCCCCCGCTCACCTTGCGCGATGCGCAACATGAAGCCCCGGCCGGACGGGCTCCAGGCCCAGGGCGTGCGCATTTCCGCCAGGGATGTGAATACATCTGCCGGGATGTCCGCAGCGGCCAGCGGCAACTCATGCTCGATGCGCAGGTAATGCACGCTCTCCGGCGCGAACAGCATGCGGAACACATCCTCGATGGCGGCGATGGCTTCGGTTTCCTCGCGTGCCTTTGCCAGTTGTCCGAACAGGTCCAGGGCGGAAATCCGGTCGGCCAGTTCGCGCTGGTGGTGCCGCGCGGCCTCATCGCGCAGGCGGTGTTCCTGATCCAGCCGGCCTTCGAGGATGACCGGTTTCAGCAGCAGGCGGGTGTGGTCGAGCCCGACCGGTATGCGCTTCGCGGGGAGCCCGATGGCATGCGCCAGTTCGGCCAGCAGCGTCTTTGCGTCGGGGTCGATGCCGGTGTCGAGCAGAACCAGCTGGCGCGCGAAGTCATGGAAGAAGCCGCCCGCCGTTTCAGGCGTGAATCCCATTTCCGCGATGCGTTCGCGCCAGTTCGCCAGCCAGCTCGGCGTCATCAGATAGCCGCCTTCGCCGATGGCTTCGTTCACCAGGCAGGGATCCGCGACGAGGTTGAAGCATTGCTGTTGCGGCAGCACCCGCACTGGGGGAAAGCCGGCGGGCGCTGCGCCCAGGCCCTGGAGGCAGGCACGGCCGATCACGACCAGTTGCGTGCAGTCGGCGGGCAGCAGCGCACGCAACTCATCCCAGCTGACCGGCGGGCGGCCGCAACGGGCCGGGAAGGCCAGCGCGCTGACGTCGGTCCAGCCTTCGGCGGCAATGGCGGCGTCAACCTCTCCATGGAAGTTGTGGCAACCCAGGATGCAGTGCGTGGCCGGCATGATGTCGTTCAGCTTGGATCGGGATCGACCCAGTCCCGCACCCAGTCCAGCGGATAGCGGCCCCAGCGGTCGACCGCGTCGCGGATCGCCAGCAGCGTTTCATCGGCAACCTGGAAGGGGATTTCGCCATGGTTGTCGGCAAGGATGAAGCCGCCGCCGGGGCCGCCCGCGGCGATCGCGCGCTTGACCGCGAGCTCGGTTTGCGCCGGCGTCCAGCGTCGCATTTCGATGCCGTTGAGATTGCCCAGCAGGCTGACGCGCCCCGCGGCGGCCGCCTTGAGTTGGGCAAAGTCTTCAAGGATGCTGACGCCGACTGCGGCGGTGCCGGTGTCGGCGATGTCGCCCAGTATCGGCAGGCAGCGGCCCGAGGCCATATGGGTGGCGGTCGGGCCCTTGATCCTGGCCAGGGTTCGCTTCGCCACCTGCTGGCCGGTGGTGAGGTAGAGACCACGCGGGATGTTGGTGGTCGAGGACACCGGATCGAAGTAGCAGATCGCGGTGGCGCCGGCGGCCAGCTGGGCGTTGGCCCAATTGACGGTGAACTCCTCGTTGGCCTGCATCAGCCTGAGGAAGCGGTCCGGCTGCTCGTGCATCAGCTCGATGTAGCGGTCGAAGCCCATCTGCATCACCGGCAGCGAAAAGGGCGAGATGGCGACGGCGATGATGGGCACCTGGTCCGCGAGGCGCTGCTTGAGGCCGGCGATGGCCTCCAGTACGCGCTGCAGGGCCGGTGAGGATTCGACCGCGGGCGGACGCAGGCTGTCGATGTCTTCCGCGCGGCGGATCACCGGTGCGCCGCACAAGGGCGGACCGTCGGCGGAGAAAATGGTGTCGCCGCCCCAGGCCTCGATTTCGAGCGACGCATAGAAGAAGGGGTAGGCGCAATCGCTGCCGTACTTGTCGAGCAGGCGCATCTCGCCGTCGATGACGTTTTTGGCGCTGGCGTAGTAGTCGCGCAGGGACAGACCGAGTTCCTTCGCTCCGTGCATGTTGGCGAGCAGGAACAGCGGCACGCGGTCGGGCTCCTTGTGGCCCAGCGTGGTCAGCACGCGTTGCATGGAGTTCATGGCATCTCCTTCATCCAGGCGGCGACGATGGCGACCGCGTCGCCGGCGCTGCGGCCCATGGCGTCGGCACCGACTTCCCGCCAGAGCCCGCCATCGAAAAGGAAGGGCGCGCCGCCCACCGCAACCCTGATGTCGGCGCCGCGGGCCTTTAACTGGCTGCAGACATCGGCCACCTTGAGGGCGGAGGGGAGCATCAGTACCGAAATCAACAGCACCCGGATCCTGTCGGCCAGCGCCCGTTCGACAAGTTCGTCGACGTCCATGCGGCCGTAGTCGAAAAGCTCGTAGCCGCTGGCGCGCATCACCGAATAGACGATGCGCTTGCCCAGCGCGTGGTAATCGTTGAGCAGGACGATCGCGGAACGGGGCTGGTGCTTGCGGTCCGGGTCGCTGGGCGGCAGCACGCGTTCGACGAGCTCCTCGCAGAAGCGGCCGCCCATGTAGACCTGGGACAGCGCCACGCTGCCCTCGTGCCAGGCCGCGCCCATCTGCTCGAGCGCGGGCACGATGAGCCCTTCGACCGCCGCGATGGGCGACTGGCGCGAAAGTGCGTCCGTAAAAATGGCTTCCGCCCGGATGCGATCGAGCGATTCGAGCGATTCGCGGAACTGAGTGATCAGATCGGACATCGAAAGCGACTCCAAGAATACCCCTGCATACATATTCCCAGAGCATCGCCATCCTGTTTATCCGTGTTAAGCGCGGCCAACTGCGGAAACTACGTAGCCGGAAAAGTCCGACCGAGACCGTCCACTAATCGCGCGGCCGGCGCTTGACAGCAAGGAACTTCAAATGTCATCATTTAAACGTTTGTTTGAAACCAACGTTTACCGGAGGCCTGCCGTCCCGTGGAAATCGACACCCGCACCCGCATCCTTGACGCCGCCGAGCAGCTCTTCGTGCGGCACGGCCTCGACGCCACCACGCTGCGCATGATCACCGCCGGGGCCCAGGCCAACCTGGCCGCGGTGAATTACCACTTCGGATCGAAGGAAGCGCTGATCGAGGCGGTGTTCCGCCGCCGCCTGACCTGGCTCAACGAGCAGCGCATCGCCGCCCTGACCGCCTTTGAGGCCGAGGCAAAAGGCGCGCCG
>CAIZHL010000283.1 GCA_903932755.1 uncultured beta proteobacterium | reverse complement strand
GTCTTTCGGATCTTGTGCGTGAGCTACAGACGCAGCTAGAGCCGCCCCGAATAAGATGAGTTTAGTTAGTCTGTTCATTTTCAATCTCCATTTCGATGAGTGCCGCATAACGGACAAAGTAAGCTGCCCGCCTTTGGCGGGTCAGCTTGACTGCCGGGTTAGCGGCAGGGTGGAAAACGACACCAGCCAAACGGCGGATGCTATGAAAAACAGAGCTAGAAGCCGAATGTGGACGCACGGAGACGGCCAAAAAAGCTTTGAAAACTGACCCTGCCAACAGGCGCAGCCCCGCAGAGCGACCGAACACCAACGGCAAAACCTGCGAGTGGGTGACGGTGATGGACAGCGACATGACCTGTGCGGTGGGCATGTGAATGCGCCAAAGGCTAACTTTGTTTTCGGGCGACTGCCCAGCTGCGTAACATCGTTACTGCTCCATAATATCACACATCGACCCACGGCGTAACGCGCTTGCTGCTTGGATGCCCGAGGCATAGACTGTACAAAACAACAGTCATAACAAGCCATGAAAACCAGCACTGCACCGTTACCACCGCTGCGTTCGGTCAAGGTTCTGGACCAACTGCGCGAGCGCATACGCTACTTGCATTACAGCTTACGAACCGAACAGGCGTATGTCCACTGGGTTCGTGCCTTCATCCGTTTCCACGGAGTGCGTCACCCGGCAACCTTGGGCAGCAGCGAAGTCGAGGCATTTCTGTCCTGGCTGGCAAACGAGCGTAAGGTTTCGGCATCCACGCATCGGCAGGCATTGGCGGCCTTGCTGTTCTTCTACGGCAAGGTGCTGTGTGTGGATCTGCCTTGGCTTCAGGAGATCGGAAGACCTCGGCCGTCGCGGCGCTTGCCGGTGGTGCTGACCCCGGATGAAGTGGTTCGCATCCTCGGTTTTCTGGAAGGCGAGCATCGTTTGTTCGCCCAGCTTCTGTATGGAACGGGCATGCGGATCAGTGAGGGTTTGCAACTGCGGGTCAAGGATCTGGATTTCGATCACGGCACGATCATCGTGCGGGAGGGCAAGGGCTCCAAGGATCGGGCCTTGATGTTACCCGAGAGCTTGGCACCCAGCCTGCGCGAGCAGCTGTCGCGTGCACGGGCATGGTGGCTGAAGGACCAGGCCGAGGGCCGCAGCGGCGTTGCGCTTCCCGACGCCCTTGAGCGGAAGTATCCGCGCGCCGGGCATTCCTGGCCGTGGTTCTGGGTTTTTGCGCAGCACACGCATTCGACCGATCCACGGAGCGGTGTCGTGCGTCGCCATCACATGTATGACCAGACCTTTCAGCGCGCCTTCAAACGTGCCGTAGAACAAGCAGGCATCACGAAGCCCGCCACACCGCACACCCTCCGCCACTCGTTCGCGACGGCCTTGCTCCGCAGCGGTTACGACATTCGAACCGTGCAGGATCTGCTCGGCCATTCCGACGTCTCTACGACGATGATTTACACGCATGTGCTGAAAGTTGGCGGTGCCGGAGTGCGCTCACCGCTTGATGCGCTGCCGCCCCTCACTAGTGAGAGGTAGGGCAGCGCAAGTCAATCCTGGCGGATTCACTACCCCTGCGCGAAGGCCATCGGTGCCGCATCGAACGGCCGGTTGCGGAAAGTCCTCCCTGCGTCCGCTGATGGCCGATCTCTGCCTTGCTGCAACTATGCAATTACGCTACCACAACGCACAATTACCGTTCAATCATGGAATACGAACACTTTCAAAAGAACACGGTGTCCACCCAATAATCCGGAGTCTACAGGTTCAAACCTGTCAGAGTCATCCCACTCCGTCCACCGTTTAATCCGGATGCCCCAAAAAGGCAGTGCGCAGGTGGCTATAAGGCACAAACCTGCGGTCGTCCCCGTTCCCTTTGCTCTCTGGACGTTGCGCGATGAAGCCGCAGCGCCAGTCACCTTGAACTTTTGGCCGATTAGTGATGCGCGCCGTGAAAGACACCAAATATTTCTTGTCGCTGCTAGCCTTGACGTATTTCTATGGCCTGCTACTTTCGGTGTTTGGTGCAGCTGGTCCATTGCTAAAGGGATGGCCCTCATAGGGCAGCGTACCCGATAGATAGACGCCCTCTTTTGACCTATTCAGACGCAAGTTTAATTTTTTTCCCACTGTCTAACTCGCAGATCCCGGCAGGTAGCCGCCCCGACTTCCAGGTTAATGTACAAGTCAGCTTCGACCCATCACTAGCAACAAGCTCAGGCTTTGCAGAATATTTTCTGTGATCCATATCCAGGCCAGATGTGATGCGATCGTAATGCTTGCTGGCAATACCGTATTGGTTACTGAGTTCAGCAAGATTTTCAACTCGATGAATTGAAAAGTCAGTGGCCTCATACCGCTTACCATCTAAATCAACTGACATGCTTGGCGGGGCTTGCCCCTCGTGGGTAAATGAACCAATGACAGAGCCTCTTCCGTCTTGTATTTTCATCTGATGAGTGTGGCTAGCGCAGGCGCTGAGCAACAAAGTTGATACCAGAAGTGCTTTCGGTCCTGTTTTCATTTTTTACGCGCAGTAGAAGCGATCATTCGACTCAAGAAATGAAGGTAGCAGCAACGTGTTATCTGGCGAGCGCTACCGTGATTGAATCATTTCAATACATAGCGAACCGTGATTGCTGGCTTGCCTGGTAAAGACACCAAAGCAATTGCCTTCGTACCAGCGGCTACCTTGAAGGATCCTGCTGCTTCCAGCTTGTCGCCGGTCGGTTTGAGTTCTACTTCTTGTTTTTCGGTTCCCGCCAGCAGTGTCACCTTGGCGCTAGCTTTGGATACATCTACCGCCTTTCCATGGTCACGCAGATAAAGCTGCAGGCGGTCGGACTTAGCGACAAACTCGTAGTCCATATCCTTGACCTCAATGACGACGCCGCCGTGAAGAGGTTTGTGTTCGTGACCGTGATCATGCTTATCGGCGGCATAAGCGCTGCTGGCAAAACCAAGAACCGCTGCTGCAAGAAAATGAATGGCTTTCATGGGTTGCTTCCTTTCGTAAGGTTAAAAAATCAAAGTGCTCCGGTATCTTTGTCCCACATCAGCCGTTCAGCATCGTTGCGGCCAAAAATCCAGAACAGTGCTGGGGTCAGGAAGGTATCCAGCAGCGTCGAACTAATCAGCCCTGAGAAAATAACGACCGCGACCGGGTGAAGAATTTCGGTACCGGGTTGCTCGGCCTCAAACAGCAGCGGTGCCAGGGCGAAAGCGGTGACTAGCGCTGTCATCAGCACGGGCGCGAGGCGCTCTATGGATCCGCGCAGAATCATCTTGTGATCGAAGCTTTCACCTTCCAATCGCATCAAGTTGATGTAATGGCTGACCTTGAGGATGCCGTTGCGCACCGAAATCCCGGCCAAAGTGATGAAGCCGACCAAAGCGGCTACTGACAGCGGCTGCCCGGAAATCCATAAGCCGATTACGGCCCCCACCAGCGCCAGCGGAATATTGGCCATGATCAAAACGGACAAGGTGACCGATTTGTATCGGCTGAATAGCACCACAAACATCAGCACCAGCGAGACGATGGACAGCAGACCCACCAGCCGCGAGGCTTCTTCCTGCGCCTGGAACTGCCCGCCCAGCGTGACAAAATAGCCCTCGGGCAAGGGGGTTTCGCCGACAACCTTGCGGATATCCGAGACGATTTCGGACAAGGCCCGGCCCTGTGCGTTGGCCGATAACACAATGCGACGTTTGCCGTCGTCGCGGCTGATCTGGTTCGGGCCGTCGCTGTCCTCGATGGTGGCGATTCTTGACAAGGGAATCCGGCCATTGGGTGTTTCAAGCAGAATTCGCCCCAGACCCTCCACGGAGCGGGCAGACTCCGGCAGGCGCACCACCAGCGCAAAGCGTCGGTTTCCTTCTACGATCTGAGTAACTTTCTCGCCTTCGACCAGGCTTTGCAAGGTGGCCAGAATCTGTGGTGTAGGGACGCCGTACTGCGCGGCGGCCGCGTAGTCGATGCGCACCTTGATCTGTGGTGCCAGGACCTGTTTTTCGACCGCCAGATCAGCCAAGCCGGGAATGGCTGCGAGCTTGGCCCGCAGCACCTCAGCCTGCCCGCGCAAGGTGTCAAGGTCTTCCCCAAAAATCTTGATAGCGACTTGCGAACGAACACCAGAAAGCATGTGATCAATGCGATGTGAAATCGGCTGGCCGATTTCGACCGCACCGGGCAAGGTGCTGAGGCGTGCGCGCAAGTCAGCCTTGATCTCGTCCAGCGGACGGGTCAGCTCGGCCGCAGGTTTGATGCCGACATCAAGCTCGCTTACATGCACGCCTTCGGCATGTTCGTCGAGTTCAGCACGACCGCTTCGCCGGCCGACGTGGGTGACTTCCGGCACCTGCGCCACCAGCACTTCGGCCTGCCGCGCCAGATCAGATGATTCGGCGAGCGTCACACCGGGGTTGAGTCGTAAGCCGATTAACAATGTGCCTTCGTTGAAGGGTGGTAGAAAGGTGGTGGGGAAGAACGGCACCGCTGCTACCGCCACCAAAGCAGCCAACGCACCGGCAGCAATGGCCCGCCGTGGACGGTTTAGGACCGCTTGCAGACTGTTTTGGTAACGCGCTTTCAGCCAGGCTAGCACCTTCGTGTCGCTGTGGTCGAGCGACTTCATGCGCGGTAGCAGGTAAAACGACAGCACTGGCGTTATCGTCACCGAGACCACCAGCGAGGCCAGCGTCGACACGATGAAAGCGACCCCAAGCGGCACGAACAAGCGACCCTCCATGCCCGGCAAAGCGAACAGTGGCAGGAAGACGAGCACGATGATGATCGTCGCGTAAAGAATGGCCGACCGTACCTCCATCGTCGCATTCGCAACCAGTTCGATTGGATGCAGGCGATGATCGGGATGCTTGCTTCTTTCTTCCTTCATCCGACGCAATACATTCTCGACCCCCACCACCGCGTCATCAACCAACCCGCCGATGGCGATAGCGAGACCGCCCAAGGTCATGGTGTTGATCGACATGCCGAAATACTGGAATACCAGCGCCGTCATGAAGATCGAAATGGGGATCGCTGTCAGGGCAATCACCGTAGGGCGCAAGGTACCTAGAAAGAAAAACAGGATGGCCGCCACGAACACGGATGCGCCAATCAGCTTGCCTTGCAGCGTGGTGATGGACGCCTCGATGAAACTGGCCTGCCGGAAGGTAACTTTCGGCGCGTCCATGCCGGCAGGTAGTGACTTTTTCAAATCGCCCAAGGCGCTCTCGATGGCGTTCGTAAGCTGGATCGTGTCCGCCGTGGGTTGTTTCTGGACACCAAGAATCACCGCCGGCTTGCCCTCAAAACCGGCATCACCGCGTTTGAGTGCCGGTGCAAAAGTCACTTCGGCGATCTGACGCAGGAGAATCGGTTGTCCATTACGGGCAGTTAGCGCCAGGTTCTTCAAGTCTTCAAGGCGCGAGGTGCGACCCAGATTGCGAATCAGGTATTCCCGCCCGTTGAGTTCCAGAAAGCCGCCTGAGGTGTTCGACGAATACCCCTTCAAAGCCCCTTCCAGCTGGTCATGGGTAATCCCCAGTTCTGCCATGCGCGCGGTATTTGGCTGCACCTGGAACTGGCGCACTTCACCACCGATGGGGATGACCTGTGCAACGCCGGAAATCGCCATCAGGCGTGGCCGTACCACCCAATCGGCGTATTCGCGCACCGCCATCGGCGAAATCTTCGTTGTATCGATGGGCATGGCGATTTGCATGATTTCGCCCATCACCGAACTGATCGGCCCCATGCGCGGCACGACGCCTTCCGGCAATCCCTCTTCCATCGAGGACAGGCGTTCCGACACCATTTGCCGCGCCCGGAAAATTTCCGTGCTCCAGTCAAAGGTGACATAGACGAAGGACAATCCTGCGCTGGAGACGGAGCGCACGCTGCCCACGCCGGGCAATCCGTTCATCGTCGTTTCCCGCGGAAAGGTGATGAGCTGTTCCACCTCTTCGGCGGCCATGCCGCCGGCTTCAGTCATGATCGTGACCGTCGGCTTGTTGAGGTCCGGAAAAACGTCCACCGGCGTGCGCGTGAGTGTGTATGCCCCGTAAGCCATCAACACCAGGCTGGCGATGATCACCAGCAGGCGATTGGCGAGGCTATTGTCGAGTAGTTGCTTGAACATGTCAGCGCACCTGATTGACCAGACTGGCGCCTTGCGTGACGACCCGATCACCGGCCTTCAGGCCGGATGTCGCCGCCACATGCGCGCCGTCCAGCGGTTCGACCGTGATCGTGCGCGGCTCGAAGCGCTCCGGTGCCGTCTTGACCCAGACGATGGTCTGGTTCGCCGGGTTCTTCGCCAGGGATGCCGCTGGCACGCGGATGCCCTGCGCCTTGCTGCGCGTCTGCACGAATACTTTGACCGCTTGGCCGACCGCGAGGTGGCCTAACAACGCCCCTTCGCCCCGGAACATCAGCGGCAGCGCCTGCTCGCGCAAACTGCGCGCGGCGCCGATGAAGACCAGCGGCACATTCTCGCGGCCGACGGCAATGCTGGCGGACGCGATATCGGTGGCCAACTCGGTATCGTAGGCTAGGGCCTCAATGCGCAATCGTTGCGGATCAACGACCTCGAACACTAGGTCGCGTGCATCCACAACCTGACCCGCTAGCGCGTTGCTTGATGCGATTACACCGGCCACCGGGGCAAGCAGCGCATCGCGGTTGCTCAACCCGCCACTGACGGCGGCCATACGCCCGACAAGGCTGGCCAACTCGCTTTCGACGGCCTCAATCTCCTTGCGAGGGATCGTGTCGGCAAGCTCCCTCAAACGTGCCAGCCGCTTTTCGGCGAGGTCGCGCGCCGCGCGCAGTTCCGCCAGCAACGCATTCTGGTTCGCGCGTTCAATCGAATCGCTCGACGGTAAGACATACGCCAATACCTCGCCCTTGCGCACGTTTTGCCCAATGCTGGGAAATCCGCGGGGGCCGGCTTCCAACCGTCCCGCGACCATCGCCTGCACCTTGCCGCCGGCATTCGGGTCCATGACCGCTTTCCCGGCCAGTTCTATGGTGCGCGGCAGTTCGCCGGCTTCGACCGGCAATGTGCGCAAACCGATCTGACGTTGCGCCGGTTTGGGCAGAAAGACGCTGCCATCCGGCAATCGTTGC
>CAIZHL010000282.1 GCA_903932755.1 uncultured beta proteobacterium | reverse complement strand
GAGGAATGGGCTGCATTATACGAGAGGGACCCGATGAGAAATCCGCGCGTCGATGCCTCTGGATTTCCGGTAAATTGCACGCTTTGCAGTCAGCGAGGAGGCAGGCATGGGACACATGATCGATTTCAAGCGGCCCGACGGCAGCACCTGTCGCGGCTATCTTGCAGCGGCGGGCACGGGCCGTCCGGGCGTAATCGTCATCCAGGAATGGTGGGGTCTCAACGACCAGATCTGCGGCGTCGCCGACCGCTTTGCGCGCGCCGGTTTCAATGCGCTGGCGCCCGACCTGTTCCAGGGCCGCGTCACGCAACAGCCCGACGAGGCCAGCCACCTGATGAACGGCCTCGATTTTCCCGGCGCGACGCACCAGGACATCCGCGGTGCGGCGGATTACCTGCGCGCTTCGGGTTGCGGCAAGGTCGCCGCGATGGGCTTTTGCATGGGCGGGGCGCTGACCGTCGCCGCCGCCGTGCACGTGCCGAATGTTGCCGCCGGCGTGTGCTTCTACGGCATACCGCCGAAGGAGTTCGCCGACCCGGCGAACATCCGCATTCCCTTCCAGGGCCACTTCGCCAGCAAGGACGACTGGTGCACGCCGGCCGCCGCCGACGCCCTCGAAGCCGCCATGCGCGCCGCCGGCAATCCGCCCGAGCTGTTCCGCTACGAGGGCGACCACGCCTTCTTCAACGAACGCCGCGCCGACGTCTATGATGCCGCTGCCGCGGGACTGGCCTGGGAGCGCACGGTGGCCTTCCTCAACAAGCACCTCGCCTGATCCATGCCATCTCCCGAACTGACGCCCGCCGACTGGGTAAATATCAGCCTCACCGAGGCGATGCTGGCGCGCGACGGTCCGCCGCTGTATGTCGCCGCCAAGCTTGGCTGCGTCGCGGCGGTGCGGGTGATGTGCGAGGCCGGGACCAATGTCGAAGTGCTCGGCCCGAACCGGGAACGGCCGCTGCACGCCGCCGCCGCGGGCGGGCACGAAAGCATCGCGGCGACGCTGGTCAGCGCCGGCAGCGATGTCGATGCCCAGGACCAGGACGGCAACACGCCGCTGATCACCGCGATCCTCCACGGCCATGCCGCCCCGGTCGAATTGCTTTTGGCGGTCGGCGCCGACATGGAGATTGCCCGGCTCGATGGCATGACTGCAATCCACATCGCGCAACTGCCGGGTACGCCCAAGGCCATCTACGAACTGGTCATGCT
Organism: uncultured beta proteobacterium; assembly: GCA_903932755.1. GTDB lineage: Bacteria > Pseudomonadota > Gammaproteobacteria > Burkholderiales > Rhodocyclaceae > Sulfuritalea. The sequence continues at coordinate 1,349 of CAIZHL010000282.1, read as the reverse complement.
CGGCCAGGAGGAACTCTGAAGCGGCAGGCCGCGTGCCGCGGCCTCAGTTTCCTGCAGCTCATGGCATGAGGGTCGGAGAGTGAAGCTCTACCTTGCCGGGCCGGACGTGTTCCGCCCCGATGCCGCAGCATGGGCCGCCCGGGTGGAGGAACTGTGCCGTGGCGCCGGGCACGAGGCCATGATTCCGCTCGACGACGAGGCGCCGGCGACGGCCGCCGCCATCTACCGCAGCAACCTGCAGCGCATCGCCGCGGCCGACGCGGTGCTGGCCAACCTCAACCCGTTTCGCGGCGACGAGCCGGATTCCGGAACCTGCGTCGAAATCGGCTATGCGCTGGCGCTGGGCAAACGCGTGATCGGTTACGCCGACGACCTGCGGCCCCTGCGCGAGCGCCTGCTGGCCAGCGGGCCGGGAAGCGACGGACGCTGGCGCGATGCCGCCGGCCACGTCGTCGAGGATTTCGGCCTGCCGCTGAACCTGATGCTGGCGGTGCCGCTGCCTCTGGTGCAGGGCGGCGTGGCGGCGGCGCTGCAGGCCTTGCCGAAGTGCGCGGGCGGGACTTGAAAACCTCACGCGTGATCGCGGCAGTTGCCCCAGCCTGAAATCCGGCGCGGCGGGTTCAGGAGGCTGCCGGCGCCATCCTGGTTTCCGGCGCGATGCGCGTGTTCTCGCCGTCGACGATCAGCCAGGCTTCGCCATCCTGCAGCGTGCACTGCAACTGCATGCCGCGCGCGGCCAGGGCCGCCAGGGCGCGGGAATCCTCGGGCGACAGGTTGATGATCGTCAGGTTGTCCTGCCGTTGCAGGGCGGCCTTGTTCTGCTGCCACCACATATCGGCGACGCGGCCGCCGTAGGTCACGACGACGACCTGGCGGGCGCGGCCGCAGGCGCGCCGGATGCGCTTTTCGTCGGGGAGCCCCACTTCGATCCACTGTTCGATGGCGCCGGTCAGGTCCTTGCGCCACAGGTCGGGCTCGTCTTCCGACGAGAGGCCCTTGCCGAAGGCCAGGGCGGAATCGGCGTACATGGCGAACGCCAGCACCCGGACCATCATGCGTTCGTCGGTTTCCGACGGATGCCGGGCCACGGTCAGGGCATGGTTCTGGTAGCAATTGCGGTCCAGGTCGGCGATCTGGAGTTCCGCCTTGAAGATGGTGGATTTGAGGGCCATGGTGCTTTGTGAAAAGTGGGCCTCATTAGACTACAGATTGGCGGCGGAGCAGGTCCGCCCGGCAAATCGAACGGATGCAACGCGGCCATGCCCGAAATCGATTTGACTTTGCCGGTGCAGAGGCATACATTGAATTCGCGTTCGACTTGAAGGCATCTTCGGGAGGAACTTAGCGCT
>CAIZHL010000281.1 GCA_903932755.1 uncultured beta proteobacterium | reverse complement strand
GACTACCACCTCTACAGCTTCGAGCGGCCGACCTCGATCGCCGACAACCAGACCAAGCAGCTCGCGCTGCTCTCGGCCAGCGCCGTGCCGGTGCGCCGCCAATACCTGCTGGCCGGCAATGACTGGTACTACCGCGACCGTTACGCCCAGATCGGACAGAAGCTGAAGCCGGCCGTGTTCCTCGAATTCGAAAACAAGGGGGCCATCGGCCGCCCGCTGCCGGCAGGCATCGTGCGCGTCTATGCGAAGGACAGCAAGGGGGCGGCGCAGTTCGTCGGCGAGGATCGCATCGCGCATACGGCGAAGAACGAACAGATCAAGCTGCGCCTGGGCGAAGCCTTCGACATCACCGCCGAGCGCAAGCAGACGAATTACAAGCGCATCGCCGACAACCAGACGGAGTCGTCATGGCGCATCGAAATCCGCAACGCCAAGGACGAAGCCGCGACGGTGAAGGTGCAGGAGCCGCTGCCGGGCGACTGGGAGATGGTGAGCGAGTCGCAGAAGCACACCAAGGAATCGGCGCGCGTCGCTTCGTGGAATGTCGCCGTGCCGGCGGGTGGCAACACCGTGTTGGACTACACGGTGCGCGTCAAGTGGTGAGTCGCGCCTAGGCGCGCACCTCTCCATCACCGAGCACAATCCACTTCTGCGAGGTGAGGCCTTCGAGGCCCACCGGGCCGCGGGCGTGGAACTTGTCGGTGGAAATGCCGATCTCGGCGCCGAGGCCGAACTCGAAGCCGTCGGCGAAGCGGGTCGAGGCATTGACCATGACCGAGGCCGAGTCCACCTCGCGCAGGAAGCGCATGGCGTTCGTATAGTTTTCGGTGATGATGGCTTCGGTGTGCGCCGATGAGTATTTATTGATGTGCTCGATGGCTTCGTCGATGCCGGCGACGACCTTGACCGAAATGATCGCCGCCAGGTACTCGGCGTAGTAGTCCTCCTCGCTCGCCGCGACGGCTTGCGGCACCAGCTTCATGGTTTCAGCGCAGCCGCGGATCTCGACGCCCTTCGCCGTCAGCATGGCGCATAAAGTCGGCGCTTGCGACACGGCGATACTGCGCGCGATCAGCAAGGATTCGGCGGTGTTGCAGGTACCCAGGCGCTGCGTCTTGGCGTTTTCGAGGATGCGCAGGGCCTTGGCGGGATCGGCGGACTCATCGACATAGACGTGGCAGTTGCCGTCGAGGTGCTTGATCACCGGCACCTTCGCGTCCTTGGAGACGCGCTCGATCAGGCCCTTGCCGCCGCGCGGCACGATGACATCGACGTACTCGGGCATGGCGACGAGGTGGCTCACCGCCTCGCGGTCGGTGGTCTCGATCACCTGCACCGCGGTTTCCGGCAGGCCGGCGGCAGCCAGGCCCTCGCGCACGCAGGCCGCGATCGCCTGGTTGGCGCGCAGGGCCTCCTTGCCGCCGCGCAGGATCGCGGCATTGCCCGACTTGAGGCACAGCGCGGCGGCATCCGCCGTGACGTTGGGCCGCGCTTCGTAGATGATGCCGACCACGCCCAGCGGCACGCGCATGCGGCCGACCTGTATGCCGGAGGGGCGGCGCTTCATGTCCGTGATCTCGCCGATCGGGTCGGGCAGGGCGGCGACTTGCTCCAGTCCCTCGGCCATGGTTTCGACACCCTTGGCGGACAGCGTCAGGCGATCGATCATCGCCGCGTCGAGGCCGTTGGCGCGGGCTTCGGCGACGTCGGCGGCGTTGGCCGCGAGCAGTTCGCCGCTGCGCGCGCGGATCGCCGCGGCCATCGCCAGCAAGGCCGTGTTCTTGGCAGCCGTCGAGGCGCGTGCCGTGGCGCGCGAGGCTGCGCGCGCGTTGCGTCCGACGTTTTGCATATAGTCTTTTACGTCCATTACCGTGTCCTTGGCTGCGTCAGGCGCAGCGCCATCTGGAGAAACTCGTCCCAGATGTCGCCGCGCGCGAGGCCCTTGATCATGCGGTCAATCTTCGCCGCATGCAAGAGGGCCGCCATTCTGCCCGTCGAGTTGGCGCTGCGGGCCTCGGTGGCCAGTGCCCAGAGCACCAGCGGCGGCGCCGCATCTTCACCCTTGAGGCCTTCCAGCGTGCGCGCGGCGCGCACCGTGTCGCGCGCCTTGAGGGCGTCGCGCAGGTCCGATACATCGTAGCGGGCGACATTCATCACCGCCGCCTCGACCTGTTCCAGCGTGAGCTCGCCGGGCGGGTGGATCAGGCCCAGCTTCTGGATTTCCTGGTGCGCCGCCAGCAGGTTGCCTTCGACGTGGGCGGCGATGAATTCAAGCGCGAGGCGCGGCGCGCTTTGTTTCTGCCGCGCCATGCGTTCGGCGATCCATTGCGGCAGGCGTGCCAGGGGCGGCGCATTGCATTCGATGGCGACACCCGCGTTCGACAGCGCCGTGACCCAGGCCGCTTTCTTCGCCTGCCAGTCGAGCTCGGGCAGGGTGATCAGGGTCACGATGCCCGGGCCCAGCGTCGCGATGTAGCGCTGCAGCGCTTCGCTGCCTTCGCGCCCGGGTTTGCCCGAAGGAATGCGCAGGTCGACCAGCTTGGAGCCGCCGAACAGCGACATGTTGCCGGCGGCGAGGAAGAGGTCGTCCCACTTGAAGCCGGTGCCGGCGACGATCACTTCGCGCTCTTCGAATCCCTGCTTGCGCGCGGCGGCGCGGATGGCGTCGCCGGCTTCGATGACCAGCAGCGGCTCGTCGCCGTGCAGCAGGTAGAGCGGCGCCAGCGGTTTGTCGAGATGGGCCGCAAGCTGTTCCGGCCGCAGCAGCATGGTCGGACCCTTACTCCGTCACCTTGACCGGCTGCAGTTTCGCAGCGGCGAGGCGACGCATCACCTGTTCCACCAGGTCCTTCTGGATGTCGCGCCAGAGCAGTTGTTCTTCCGCTTCCTTGGACAGCACCAGGTCGTCGCTGTAGGTGACTTCGCGGCGCAGCACGATGGTGCTGGGGGCGACATATTCGGTGGGCGCGACGACGGGCGCATCGGTGTACTTGACCTGCGGGGCGGGTGCGGCGGCCGGGCCGCGGGCCTGTACCTTGAACCTGAAGATCCTCACCAGCTGGTATTCGCGGGCACGGCCGGAGGCGTTGAGCGAGAGGATGTTTTTCTGGCTGGAATCGCCCAGCACCGCGAGGATGGCATCCGCCTCACTGGCATCGACAACCCGGGTCCCGGCTGACGAGGCTTCGATCGAGCGTTTCAACTGGGCATAGAAGTCGGACGTGGGCGCCAGGGTCAGGGCAATCGTCGCAAACGGCAATTTGTGGGCGGGCAGGTCGGCACTTCCGCGCAACTTGAAGCCGCAGCCGGCGAGCAGCACTAGCAGCAGGGTGAGGATGCTCAGTTTGGCGGCGCGCATGACAGACTCCTTGGGCGGCTTTCCGCCTAGACCACTATGTTAACCAGACGGCCCGGCACGACGACGACTTTCTTTGCCGGTTTGCCTTCCATGAACTTCTGCGCGCCTTCCGACGCCAGCGCCACGGCTTCGATTGCCGTCTTGTCAGCACCGACTTTTATGCGGATGCTGCCGCGATGCTTGCCGTTGACCTGCAGCACGAGTTCTTCCTCGTCCTGCACCAGGGCGGCTTCGACCGGCTCGGGCCAGGGCGCGGCGAGGATGTCGGCGCCGTAGCCGAGGTCGATCCAGAGCGCATGGCAGATGTGCGGCGCGATCGGCGACAGGATTCGCAGCAGGATGCCGAAGCCTTCCGCCAGCACCGGCAGATGCGCGTCATCCTTCGGCGCTTTTTCCAGCGCATTGAGCATTTTCATCGCCGCAGAGGCGACGGTGTTGAACTGCAGCTTGGCAAGGTCGTAATTGGCCTGCTTCAGCAGCAGGTGGATTTCGCGGCGCAGGGAGGCCGGGCCGGCGGCGAGCGTGGCCGGTAGCGCACGACTTGCCATCGCCTGGCTGCCG
>CAIZHL010000280.1 GCA_903932755.1 uncultured beta proteobacterium | reverse complement strand
TTTCCCGCGTGATCGTTACAGTCCCACCGCGGCCCGCGGCAGTTCCACCGGCAGTCTTTTCCATGACGGATCAGCGACCCCAGCCGCCCCAGACCGCAGACCTTCCCTCAGATCGCCCCAGCCGGTAATCACATGGTCGGCGAGCCGGATGATCTCCTGCTCACCGGTTTCGTAGCTGACTTCCGGCCCGCCGAGTATCACGGCAATGTCGGGTCGGGCCGCCTTGAGCAGGCGGATCACGGCGAGCGTCTGGGACACGTTCCAGATGTAGACGCCGAAGCCGATGATCCGGGGACCGCAGGACTTTCGCTCGGAGACGGGTGCCTGTCCGTCCAGGGTGGCGAGCAGCTCGTCGACCACTTCCCGGGGCTTTCGTGCAATGGTGAATTCGCGTATCGCGGTCTGCGGTTTCAGGTCTCCCATGTTGGCCAGCAGGTAGCGCAACCCGAGCGACGGATGAATGTACTTCGCATTCAGCGTCGTCAGAAGGATGTCGGGAGGACGGGTCATTCGGCAACGTGCACGGCTTGTACGCCGCCAAAGTCATGCGCTTCCCAACCCAGCAGCTCGGCGAGCCTGCGGATGACCCACTCCGCTTCCTTCTCGTTGAAGTCGGCGGCATCGTCCCGCAAGCCTCGATGGCAGCGGACCAGTACGTCGGACCCGGAAAGGTTTTCCTTGAACGCCAGTGTCTGTGCATGTTCGGTCAGCAGACAGGCCATGTCTTCGCACTGTTCATAGCGGGCCAGCACGACGGCTTGCGGCGCATTGGGCCGGCTGCGTCCGGGCGTGACATACAGCGCCATGAAGGACTGCGGCGGCTCGATCTGGTTATCGACAGTCATGCGTCATCCCGGTCCCGAACTCTGGCGCAGCGGCTTCAAGAGGTCTTTGAGTCCGTTGTGGTCGATCTCCTGCATCAAGGCCAACAGGCGACCGGTTTCACCCGGAGGAAATCCCTCGCGGGCAAACCAGTTCAGGTAATTGCCGGGCAGATCGGCAATCACCGTGCCTTTGTGTTTGCCGAACGGCATCTGCCTTGAGACGAGCAGCATCAGATCTTCGGGCTGCATGGGGTCAGGACTCGGGAGTCCCGGCGATCATTGCGGGATTCCGTCGATGGGGCAAGGCAGCCGGTCGCCGTATCGCCAGCGCCGACTTTTTAAGCAGGCCGGTGCGGCTCATGCCCAGTATTTCGCCTTCTCCGGCAGCACCCAGCGCACGCCGCCGCGCGGGTCGGCGCTGTCGCCGGCGTAGCGCGGGATCAGGTGGATGTGCAGGTGGGGAACGGTCTGCCCGGCGGCGGGGCCGTTGTTGATGCCGATGTTGTATGCGTCGGGATTGAACTCGGCGTCGATGATGGCCTTGGCCCGGTCGAGCAGTTGCAGCAGGCTGGCGCGCTCGGCGGTGGTGGTTTCGAAGAAGGAGCCGACGTGGCGGCGCGGAATGATCAGCGCATGGCCGGGCGACACGGGGTAGCCGTCGCTGGCAATCAGGGCCAGCTCATCGCCACCGAGGATGCGCGACGCCGGGAGATTGCAGAAGGGGCAGGGTTTGTTCATGAGCTCAGGATTTGCGTGAGTCGTCGGGCAGCACGGCTGTTTCGCTGGCCCGGTATTCCTCGACGATGACCGCCTCGCCTTCGATCACGTGGCCTTCGGCCGGCGGGCTTCGCATCGCGCCGGCTTCGCGCATGGCCTTGCGCACGTGTCGGGTCTTCCAGAAAAACCAGGCCCCCAGCGCGATCGCGACAATGGCGAACACGGCGAGCAGCACGACCGAGAACATGAGGCCGAGCACCAGCAGGATCGTCGCGACGACGAAGGCGAGGAGCTTCCCGAGCAGGCCTGGCGGCGGATTGGTTTGGTTCATTCCGGATTCCTCGAATCGAGGGCGATGGTGACGGGGCCGTCATTCACCAGGCTGACCTGCATGTCGGCGCCGAACACGCCGGTTGCCACCGGACGTCCCAGCGCAGTCGACAGCCGCGCGACGAAGCGCTCGAACAGCGGCTGCGAAATGTCCCCGCGCGCAGCGCGTCCCCAGGAGGGCCGGTTGCCCTTCCTGGTCGAGGCGTAGAGGGTGAATTGCGATACGGCCAGGACTTCGCCGCCGGTCTCGGTCACGCTGCGGTTCATGACGCCCACGTCGTCGGCGAAGATGCGCAGGCGCAGCAGCTTTTGCACCATCCAGTCGAGGTCGCCGTCCTGATCCGCGTCTTCGAAACCGGCCAGCACCAGCAGGCCGGCGCCGATCCGGCCGGACAGGGTTCCGCCGACACTGACGGCCGCTTCGCTGACGCGCTGGACGATGACTCTCATGATTCCCGGGCTGGCAATAATTCGATGCTTGCGATGGTACCGGCAATCACTCGCGGATCGCCTTGAATCTTGCGAGGGTGCGTTCCCGAGCTGCGGCGTGGTCGACCACCGGCAGCGGATAGTCGCGGCCGATGCTGACGCCGCAGGCGGCCTGCTGTGTGGCGCTCATGGTCCACGGCGCGTGGATGAATTTTTGCGGCACCTTGTCCAGTTCGGGAACGTAGCGGCGGAGGAAGCGCCCTTCGGCGTCGAACTTTTCCGATTGCGTGACGGGATTGAAGATGCGGAACCAGGGCTGCGCGTCGCAGCCGGTGGAGGCCGCCCACTGCCAGCCGCCGTTGTTGGCGGCGAGGTCGAAGTCGAGCAGCTTTTCGGCGAACCAGGCTTCGCCGCGACGCCAGTCCACGCCGAGGTCTTTGGTCAGGAAAGAAGCGGTGACCATGCGCAGGCGGTTGTGCATCCAGCCGGCGTAGCTGAGCTGGCGCATTGCGGCATCGACCAGCGGATAGCCGGTGCGGCCGGCGCACCAGGCGGCGAACAGCTCCGGCGCATCCTCCCAGCGCAGCGCGTCGAAAGCCGGTTTGAAGCATTGCGTGGCAACGCGCGGGTGGTGCCAGAGGATGGCGTGGTAGAAGTCGCGCCAGATCAGTTCCGACAGCCAAGTTGCGGCGCCGCTGCTCGACCGGGCCCTGGCGTAGGCGGCAAGCTGGCGTATCGAAATCGTGCCGAAGCGCAGGTGGGCGGAGAGATAAGACGTGCCCTTGATCGCCGGGAAGTCGCGTTTGGCGCCATAGTCGGCCATGCGTTCGGTGAAGTCGCGGAACAGCGCTTGCGCGCCGCTCATGCCGGTCGGCAATTTCAGTTCGGCCAGGTCGAGAAGGTGTAGGAGGAGGTCAGCTCGACGTCTGAATACCAGCCAGCGAAGGTGTATCCGGCTTTTGTCGGCGCTGCCGGAGCACTGACGGCCGTCCCGGTGTCCTCGGTGATCGAGGTGACGTTGGAGCCTCCGTTGCTCTCGAAGGAGATCGAGTGCGACTCGGCGGTCCACTTGGCATATAGCGTGATGTTCGCTGCCGGCATAGTCGAAAAGGTGTAGGAGAGAGTCAGCTCGACGTCGGAGAACCAGCCAGCGAAGGAGTATCCGGGTCTGGTGGGATCGGCAG
>CAIZHL010000279.1 GCA_903932755.1 uncultured beta proteobacterium | reverse complement strand
GCCTTCGTTGCTGACGTTGCTGCCGATGAGGTACACGCTGCCACCCGCCGGGGTGCGGATTTCACCCTGGTTGATGACGTTCCCGGCGCCGCCGTCATTGATGAAGACGCTGCGACCGGCGAGGAAGTCGGCATTGCTGATGTTGAGGGTGCTGGCGACGAAGGCGGCGACGTCGACCCGTCCGCCGGGGCCGACCATGATGCCGGCGGGATTTACCAGCCAGACGCGGCCGTTGGAGCTCAGGGTGCCGTAGATCGCCGTGGGGTCGCTGAGGACCCGGTTGAGCACCGAGCTGGCGGCGGAGGTCTGGGCGAAGTGCGTGGTCTCGCCGGCCTGGATGGAGAACTTCTGCCAGTTGATGATGGCGCCGGGGGTATTAGTGACCGTCAGGACCTTGCCGGCCTGGTTGAAGCTGGCGGCGCCATTGACGACCGTGGGGTTCAGCGGATTGGACAGGACCGGGCCGCTGAGGAAGCACGCGGCCACCGCGGCAACGCCGAGGCGGACGGATGTGGAGAGCCGGGAAGACGGGTTGCGGGAAGGATTCTTGTAGCTCATGTCAAACTCCAAAGGCGGAACAGCCGCCCACACGTACTCCACTTATATCGCCAAAACCGGATTGCCGGCAATGCACTACGTCACGCTCCGGTAAAACTTTTTGCCTTGCCACGCACAGCCTTGTCGCCTAAAAACCGAAGGCTACCCCGACGTGACCGCGGACATCGCCCTCGGGCTGGACATTGCCGGTTATCGGCGAGTAGCCATCAACCACCCGCGCCACGTCGAAGCGCGCGCTGATGTCTTTTTTCAGGTTGTAACGCAAACCGACCCCCACCGAGCCGATTCCGACCTTGGACGGTAGCGAAGGAGAAACGTTGGTGCCCTGCGCCGCGTCGACGAAGGCCAGCCACTTCAGGCTGCCGGGCAGGCCCATGCTGGTCGCCATGTCCGGCGTATAGATTTCGAGATTGACGACATGGCCGCGATCGGTGGCGATCGCACGCTCGTTGAAGCCGCGTACGGCGGTCCAGCCGGCCAGGCCGAAGCGCTCGGTGACGGGCAGCGCACTGTGCGAATACTGCGCATTGACGGCAAACCTGAACAGCCAGTCGCCGCTGACGGCGGCGAAATAGCTGCCGCCCGCCCGCATGGCGGAAAAGTCATCCCTGACCTTGTAGCCGGACGCCGCGGAGTAGTTGTCATCCTTGGGAGGATTCAGCCCGACGGCAAACGGATAATCGGCGCCGGTCGCGAGGTTCTGTGCCGCTGTGATGAAAAAATCGATGGATTCGCCCGGTTTTTGCCACTGGCCGCTGTAGGTGACGGAAACCGGCTGGATCGTGTACGGCGTGCAACCCGCCGTGCCGTAAAGCGTCTTCGAGGAAATGCCGGGAAGGTCGCAGGTATTGTCCAGATACTTGCGGTCGTAGGCCATGACCAAGCGCGCGGTGTATTCGCCGGCGCGCGGGAAAATGTGGTTGTAGCGAAGCCCCCATATCGCGCCTTTGCCATTGATTCCGAGACCACCGCCAGGAACCAGCACATTGGCCGGAGTATTGGTGCTGGAATTGGCATAAATCATGTCGATGCTGTCGCCGAGCCCGTACATCGGCAGGCGGTAGCCGATGCTGTAGATGTCGACTTCCACGCCCTTGCCTTCATCCCAGGGAAACACGCGGTTGCCGAAAAGTTTCATGCGACCGGGAGGATCGACGGCGGTGGTATAGGCCACGGTCAACACCTGATCCTTGTTGAACATGTTGGAGTTCTGGTAGGAAAAACCCAGCCGGGCGTAACCACTGGCCCTGCTACCGGTATTGTCCAGGGTGACGTAAAAGCGATCGGGATCTTCCTCCTGAACATCGATCCGGGCATTGACTTTGCCCTCTTCATCGCTGACGCCCAATGTCACCTCGACCTGCTTTGCCGGGTTTTCGTTGGAAAGCTGGATGTTCTCGGAAAGCTTGCGCATGTTGGGCGCGGTACCCTCTTTCAGGTCAGGCAGGCCGGCGCGCACATTTTCTTCGTTGAAAAACTTGTTGCCGGTGACCGTGACCTTGCCGACAACACCCTCGCTGACCACCAGACGGACCACGCCGCCAGTAAGTTCCTGCTCCGGCACATCGACCTGCACGGTGCCGTAGCCGAGGCGGCGATACTCGTTTTCGAGCGCTTCGAGGGACTTTTGGACGTCGCCATACACCTTGCCCTTGCCGACATAAGGCGCCACCAGCGCCTGAACCGTCTCCACGGGCAGAATCGTGTTGCCGTCAACTTGAAAGCGGTTTATGTCGAACCCGACATCCTGCGCGGCCGCGTGATTAAGCGATCCGACTGTCAGAAAAACCGCAGCGGCCAAAATGCCGGCTAGCCTTTGTGTCATATAGAAACCCTCAGCGCAATCATTGACAGTTCAATTGAATCCAAACGGAATCCCCGTTTCTCTCATGGAAGCTAACAGAGTTTCCGGCCAACAGCAATGCCGGCACGGCCTGTCCCAGCGAGAAAACCGCCTGTCCGTCGCCCGCAAGCCTCACCCGGCGGGCGGCGTTTTCGGCCGGTTTCGACCGGCAACTTCGGAAGTTTATTGCGGCCGGTCACGCGGCATGGGCCGAGGTTCTTGCCGGGGAGGATTCATCAGCCTGTCGTCAAGACGCAGGCGCAACTCGCCCTGGTCATCCGACCACGAATGAACGGGGGCGGCGGGCGGCTTGTCCAGCCAGATCCCGGTGCCGATGCCCGCCGCCAGGGCCGTGGCCGTGGCGGCAAACATACGCCACCAGGCCGGCTGCGGACCCGGCTTGGCCGGGGCGGGGTTTTCTGCCGCCGTGGGCCTTGGAGTGGCTGACCGGGAGGCCGCGAGGGCGCTGGCCATGTCCTGATGACTCGCTGCTGCGGTGGCGGCTTCGGTTTCGGCCGCCTTCCGCGCCAGCGCGGCTTCTCCGGCTTGGCGTTCGGCCTCGGCTCGCCTGGCGCACGCGGCAGCGGCTTCCGCTTCCTGTTCGCTGCGGCGCAGTGCTTGCTGCGTCGCCTGCTCTTCTGCCGCGGCACGGGCCAAGGCCGCCGCAGCGGCGTCCTGAGCGACGCGGATTTGTTCTGCGGCCCGTTCGGTCGCAATTTGCTCGGCCGCCGCCCTCGCCAAAGCGGCGTCTTCGGCCTGTCGGTCGGCCTCGGCTTGCCGGGCGGACGCGGCGGCGGCTTCGGCCTCCATCCGGGCGCGATGGACCGCAGCCGCGGCGGCATCGTTTTCCAGCGCGGTACGGACGGCGGCAGCAGCTGCCCGATCCTCGGCTTGCTGCGCCTCGCGCACGGCGCTTTCGGCGGCCGCTTGATCGGCCTCGATGCTTTTCCCCAGTTCGGCGCGCAATTGCGCATCCGCGGCGGAGCGGACAAGGGCATCAGCGGCAGGATCGGCATCGGCCTGCCCGGATGCTGCGGCAGGCGCATCTTCG
>CAIZHL010000278.1 GCA_903932755.1 uncultured beta proteobacterium | reverse complement strand
GCCACAAATTTGATGGGGCGGGTTAAACAGCACCTCAAGGATCGCCACTCCGGGAAGTGGAACCGCTTCAGCGTATACCTCACTACGGCGGGAGATCACATCAAGCCGATTGAGTCCTTGCTGCTGCGGATCATCGATCCGCAGGGCAACCGGGTGAAGGGGCGGCTTCCGGGTGCGCAGGATTTGAAACGAGCACTGAACAGGAAGGTTTCCGATCACCAAGCCGACGAGCGTGCCCGCCTGTTGGGCGGCGCTTTCGCCAAAAACCGGCGCCGCAAAAAGGCGGCTTCGGGCAATGGCACGGTGGTGCTAGCCGGTTCAGTTGAGCGTCGCTTGATTCTGAAAGCAGAGTACAAGGGAGAGCGGTATCTGGCGTCGCTGCGCAAGGATGGCCATATTTACTACGATGGTGAACTCTACGATTCGCCTACCGCTGCGGCCAAGGCGGTCGTTGGTAGAGCAGCAAACGGCTGGAAATTTTGGAAATACAAAGCTGCCAATGGATGGGTGGAACTCAGCGAGTTGCGGCGATAACCGATTCACCTATGTCGGCGTCTTTGCCGGCGACTATCGGAGAAGTTGCCGCTCAACTATGGCAAGAAGAAAACAAAGCACCGCAGAAGACCTGATCGACCTCGTCGCCATGCTGCCCTGGTGGGCGGGAGTTGCGCTTGCGGTCGTGGCTTATGCCTGGTTGCACTCCATCGCCGTGGCGCCAGCGCCGACTTCTGCCACCGCGGCGCAGATGGGGTCGTTCGTCGCCGGTCAATTCGGCAAGACTCTGGCGATGATCGGCCAGTATCTCTTGCCTTTTATCTGTCTTTGCGGCGCTGCTGCCTCGGCCTACGGTCGCGCCAAGCGCAACCGGCTTCTGGCAGACGCAACGCAGAACCCCACGGCAGGCGTTCTCGACGGCATGTCCTGGAACGAGTTCGAACTGCTGGTGGGCGAGGCTTTTCGCCGCAAGGGTTATTCGGTGTCCGAAACCGGTGGCGGCGGCGCGGACGGCGGCGTCGATCTGGTGCTGGGCAAGGGTGGCGAGCGTTTCCTCGTGCAATGCAAGCAATGGAAGGCGTTCAAGGTGGGCGTGACCACGGTGCGCGAGTTGTATGGCGTGATGGCGGCGCGCGGCGCTGCAGGCGGCTTTGTTGTCACTTCGGGACAGTTCACGGCCGAAGCGCAGGAATTTTCGGCCGGTCGCAATATCACGCTGGTCGACGGCCCGGCATTGCGTGCTTTGATCAGTGGCGTCAAGCCTGTTCCGGCAGCGAAGCAATCCGGCGTACCGGCCTGCCCGCAATGCGGCAGCGACATGGTGCGCCGTACCGCCAAGCGCGGCGCGAACGCGGGCGGAAGCTTCTGGGGTTGCTCGAAGTTTCCGGCTTGTCGCGGAGTGCGGGATATTTGAGGATGGTCGCCGTGTCGCCAGCGCCGACTTTTGTTGGTCCATAAACGAATCAGTTGTTCTCAATGTTGCTGCATTTGAAGCTGATTTGAGAACGGTTGGCCTGTCGCGGCATGAAGGCATGAACGACTTCGATCTATACATTGGTATCGACTACTCCGGGGCCAAGACGCCGGAAGCCCGGCTCGATGGCTTGCAGGTCTATGCCGCACGCCCCGGCGGCTCCTGCGAAAAGCAGTTCAGCCCGGCGCCATCGAATAACGGCAAGCCCTGCAACTGGACGCGCGCCGAGATCGCCGGGATGCTGCTCGATCAGGCGCGGCAGGGTGTGCGCTTCCTGGCCGGGATCGACCATGGTTTTTCGTTTCCCTTGTCTTACTTCGAGCGCTACGGACTCAACTCGTGGCCGGAGTTTCTTGAGGATCTTGTTGGTTATTTCCCGGCGGACCAGCCTGGAGTCGCCTTGAAGGACATCGACAGGTCACTACGCACAGGCGATAACCGCGACCTGCGGTTATGCGAGCGCTGGACCTCTTCGGCAAAAAGTGTTTTTTTGTTCGATGTGCAGGGCTCGGTCGCGAAGTCGAGCCACGCCGGCATTCCGTGGCTCAAGCGCCTGCGTGACGAGGCCGGCCACCGCATCCATTTCTGGCCATTCGACGGCTGGCAGCCGGCGCCCGACAAGTCTGTAATCGCCGAGGTGTATCCGTCGATCTTCCGTAAGCGCTATCCGGCCGAGGGGCGCTCGGGCGACGAACAGGATGCCTATGCGGTGGCACGCTGGCTGGCCGAGGCGTACCGGCGTGGGGCCTTGGCGCGGTATTTCGAGCCACCGCTGAGCGAGGACGAACGCAAGACGGCAGCATTGGAGGGCTGGATTCTCGGGGTCGGATAGCAAACGCCGTTCCGCCAGCGCCGACTTTTCCTTTTCGTGGCTTTGGGGGGTGTGAAAGGCTTAATAAAGTGCCGGCCATGACCAGCATTATTATTGACAATAGCAGGACATGACCGGCATAATATTACTATAAAACAGGCTATGACCTGCCTAGGAGTCGTCCATGACCGACACAAAAACCCGCTTGAAGCGCCTGCAGCTTGCCGATGCGCTGCGCCCCTACCCGGTACCCGAGGCTGCGGCCGTGCCGCGCGGCGGCTGGCTGCGCGCGATACGTGAGGCATTGGGCATGACTCAGGCCCAGTTAGGCGCCCGCGCTTCCATCAGCCGGCAATCGGTGCAGGATTTCGAGCGCGCCGAGGCGGATCGCCGCATTACCCTGGAAAGCCTGGACAAGCTGGCGCGGGCGATGGGTTGCCGCATGGTGTATGCGCTGGTGCCGGAGAACGGGTCCGTCGACACCTTGCGTGAGCGGCGTGCGCTGGCGCTCGCCGAGGCGCTGCTGCAGCCGGCCGACCATTCGATGAAGCTCGAAGCCCAAGGCGTCACCGCGCCGGAACGCGAGCGGCAACGCCGCCTGCTGGCCGATACGCTGCTGAACGGCAGCCCGCGCAAGCTATGGCAATGAATCTCGACTACCCGCGCGGCGCCACGCCGCTCGACCCCGACGAGGCGGCCGGGCTGATCCCGGCGCATATCGCCAACCACGGGCAGCTGAACGAGTGGGAGATGGTGAACATCCTTGCGGGCGAGCGGTGGGCGTTCGCTCGCCGCCATCCGGGCTTGCTCAGCAACGAGTTCATCTGCCGCCTGCACAAGCGCATGTTCGGCGACACCTGGCGTTGGGCAGGGACCTTCCGTAGCACCGAAAAGAACATTGGTGTGGAACCCGTACGCATCCAGCCGGACCTGCGCGACCTGTGCGAGGACGTAAAAGCGCAGCTCGAACACAGGAGTTATCCGCTCGACGAAATCGCCGCGCGTTTCAGCCATCGCTTGGTGGCGATCCATCCTTACGCCAATGGCAACGGCCGGCTATCGCGTACGGCCGCCGATCTGCTGCTGGTGCAGCAGGGTGCGTCGCGCTTTACCTGGGGCGCCGGCAATCTGCTTGCCGACAGCGATGTGCGCCAGCGCTACCTGGCGGCGCTGCGCACTGCCGATGCCCGGGACTATGGTCCGCTGCTGGCGTTTATACGATCGTGAGTGGGAAAGGCTTCGTCAAATGCCGTACCGCCAGCGCCGACCTTCCATCCACAAAATCTCCGCCGGCGCGGAGCGGAAAACGCTCTGACCGTGGTTACTCAGCCTGAGCGGGCGTCAGCCCCTCAAGCGGTCGCGTGCTTCCGGCGTCTCGTCGCTGCACCCGTCGCTTCGCCGTCTTCGCCCAGCTCGTCGTCGGCTTCGCTGAAGCGCACGATCCGCACGCCGGCCGGGAGATCGGACTTGCGACGGCAAAGCTCCCTCAGCCAGTCGTTGCCGGGAGGGGCGAGAACATCCATGAGGCTCATGGTGCGGTCTGTCATTTGTGGCTCCAGTGGTTTCTGGACTGAAGAAAAGCCGGAACGTTCGCGTCCGGGCTCGCGTCCTCTGCAAAGGCGAAGGCCCCACAAGCGCGGGGCCTTCGGGCGGCTGGAAGGAGGAAACCAGCCACCGGGGGGGAAAGTGGACCTACCGGCCGAGGTAGCGGCGGGAATCGGCGAGAAATTTCAGGACTGCGTTGGCTTGCATGGTCGGCT
>CAIZHL010000277.1 GCA_903932755.1 uncultured beta proteobacterium | reverse complement strand
TCGCGTTCCGGCAGGATCAGCCAGACCGCCTCGGCGGCGTCCTGGTTGCGGATGTAGATGCGCTTGCCGCCAGCGCACTGGTATTCGGTGGCATTGGCCGGCGTGCGCGAGCGCTCCTGCACCGGGTCGCCGCTGAAGGGGTTGTATTTCTTGAGGTTCATGTCGCCGCAGGCGGAAAGCAGCAGCGCCACGGCGGCGCCGGCAATGCCTGTAAGTAATCTTTTCATTTTGTGCTCCATGGATGAATCGGGTCCGATCTTACAAGGCATGCACGCGGTCGGCGCGGGCGAAGCCGAGCAGCGGTGCCGGCACGCCGCGCCCGAGCGCGATGACCTTGAACAGTTCGCCCATCTCGTTGGGCGAGATGAGCACATTCACCGCGCCGCGCGCGCGCAAATCGCTCGCTGCCGCCGTATCGCCAGCGCCGACTTTCGATGCCTGCAACAAATCGCCGATGCCGCAATTGAGCAGGAAGTTGGCCTGGCTGATGAAGCCCAACACTTCCAGTCCGGCATCGAAGCCGGCCTCGGCCACGGCGGTGAAGTCGACGTGCGAAGTGATGTCGGACAGGCCGGGAAACCAGAACGGGTCTTCATGCACGCGGTGCCGGTAATGGCAGCGCAGGGTGCCGCCGTCGCGCAGCGGGTAGTAAAGCTCGTGGCGCGGCAGGCCGTAGTCGATCAGCAGCAGCGCGCCCTGTTCCAGGCGTCGCGCCAGTTCGGCGACCCAGGACCGCGCTGCGAGGCTGATTTCGCCGCGATAGGGCGGACGTATTCCGAGCGCCTCTGCCGCGGCCAGCAGTGCGCCGGCAGCCGGGCGTTCGACGATCGCCAGCTGACCGTCCGTCAGGCCGACGCCGCGTTCGAGGACGGCCGGTGCCGTCCCTTCATCGCTCCAGCGCAGCGCGTGGGTCGGCATCGCGTCGAGCAGTTCGTTGCCGATCAGGCAGCCGGAAAAACGCTCCGGCAGTTCGTCGAGCCATTCGACGCGATCGGCAAACTGCGGCGCCCGTGCGGCCAGCGTCGCCTGCTGGCGCGCGCGCAGCTCGCCGGAAAGTTCGAGGATGCGGTAGCGCTCCGGCAGGCAATCCAGTGCCGCCAGCGCCGGCAGCAGATCCGCCGCCAGCCGCCCGCTGCCGGCACCGGCTTCGATCACCTGCGGGCTGGAGGCGGTGAGGATCTGCGCCACCTGCCGCGCCAGCGCTCCGGCAAACAGCGGCGTCAGTTCCGGCGCGGTGAGGAAGTCGCCCCCGGCCTCATGGTCGCCGAACTTGTGCGAGCCGCCCGAGTAATAGCCGAGGCCCGGCGCATACAGCGCCAGCTCCATGTAGCGGGCGAAGGAGATCCAGCCGCCGCTGGCGTCGATCTCGGCCGCGATCAGGCGCAGCAGCGCCGCACTGGCGGCGCGCGCGTCGGCCGAGGGTTCGGGCAGGTCGGCCTGCTGCAGCTTCATCGCTCCGGGAGGCGGGCGACGAGTTCGGCCATCTGCAGGGCATCATCCGTCCCCTGTTCGCGCAGTCCGGCGACCACGCCGGCGCGATTGATCCCGGGCTGGTTCTGGCTGGTCTTCCACTTGCCGCTGAGTTCGCTGATGACGATCTCGATGCCGACGATCGCGCCCAGCATTTTCCCGATGTAGTCGGGCGGCGCGTCGGCGATGTGCCAGGGTTCGGCAAAGGCGGCCTCGTGAGATTCGACCAGGGTTTCCAGTTGTTCGCGCAGCCAGGCCGGATCGTCGATCACCCGCAGCCGGCCGCGGGCATGGACCACGACGTAGTTCCAGGTCGGCACCGCCTTGCCGTCGGCGCGCTTGGTCTCGTACCACGAGGGCGTGACGTAGGTCTGCGGGCCGTGGAAGATAGCCAGCACGTCGCTGTCCGCAGCATTTCGCCAGAGCGGATTGGCACGCGCGACATGGCCGTGCAGGCATGTGCCTTCAGCCGAGAGCTGCAGCGGCAGGTGGTCGGCGGCGAGGCTGTCGCCGGCCTTGCTCACCAGCGTGGCGAAGGGATGCTCGCGCATCAGGTCGTGCAGCACCTCGACGCGGGTTTCCGCAAAATGGCCGGGCAGGTACATCGAGGGCTCTTTCAAAGCTCGTGAAGAAATCGTAGCGAGCGGGCCGCAGCGGGGTGCGGCCGGAGCGCAGCTACCGGAATGTACG
>CAIZHL010000276.1 GCA_903932755.1 uncultured beta proteobacterium | reverse complement strand
GACACTATAATGCACAACAGTGCAAGCGACTTGTTGTCTTGTACAGTAGAGGATAGGAAATCCGAGTACCATTCGGAAAGTATCGCTGATGCTGGGTGTCTTGGTCAATCGCCGATCGCACGTCAGCCTTCGTCACGATTTGCAGTAAAGCGTCCCCAGTCGCGCCTCATCCCCTCAATTCGACAATCCCATACGCATACTCGATGGAGCGAGGGATTGGTTCATGTTTTCACATGCCTCGCTGGATTGCTGTCGTAGGCGACGAGAATCGCTACTTCCGATTTGGGTCGGGAGCGGCCTGAAAGCGCCAAGAACTGAATGGCCGTTGACAGTCTATGGACTAAACCGCTCGCGCGGTAGGGCGTAGCGAACCGCCAGCGCCGACTTTTTCGTGCATCGACTTTCGGATTTGCTTCCTGCGCGTTGCTCAGGGAGAGCGGGCGCTGTCGATGTCGGCAAGGTTGCGTTCGTCGACGTAGACCCGGACCGCAGCGCCGCTCTCGCCGGCGAAGCAGGTGACTATGACGTTGCTGATCGGGGCCGACTTGAACAAGACCTCGACCGCACAACGGCCGTAGGCACTTTCGATGGTGGCCAGCAGGTTGCGCGCGTAGGGGCTGGCGAGCCGGCCGTCGAGAATCAGGTTGGCCAGCATGACGCCGTCGGGCTTCAGCGCGCGTCGCGTGTCGCTCCAGAATTCGCGCGTCACCAGATGGCCGGGAATCGAGGTGCGGGAACTGTAGACATCGACCACGATGGCATCGAAGCGGCGCGTGGTGTCGATCACGAAGCGGCGCGCGTCGGTGGCGACGAATTCGCCGCGGATCGCTTCGCGCAGGAAGTCGCGCTCGGCGATGGCGCGGATCGCCGGGTCGATATCGACGTAGGTGTAGCGGTTCAAGGGCTCGCGATGCGACAGGGTGAAGCCGCCTGCGCCGAGTACCAGGATGTCGCGTTCGCTGAAGCGCAGGTCATCGAGCAGGATGCGCCGCAGGTGCTGCACATAGCGCGCATACAGCGGTGGTTCGCTACCGTCGATCACCGAGGCATTCTGGTTGTTGACGACGAAGGCGCGCGGCGACAGCATGCCTTCGCGCAGCACGGATTCGACTGCGTAATCGGCATAGGCGGTATCGGCACGTTGGCGGTCGCCGAGGTTGATCGCCACGGCGAGCGCAGCGACGCCTGCAAGCAGCGTGGCCGCCAACGGCTGCGGCCGCTGCACCAGCGCGGCACCGGCGACCAGCATCAGGGCGCCGAGCAGCACCGCGGCCCATACGCCGAACACCTGCATGACGACCAGGGACAGCGTGACGGAACCGAGGAAGGAGCCGAGCGTCGACCAGTACAGCGCGCGGCCGGCCGCTTCGCCGCTGCGCTGGGCGAGCATCAGGTTGGTCAGAATCGGCACCGTCTGCCCCAACAGCCAGGCCAGCGGACAGAGGATGGCGCCGATGAAAATCAGGTAGGCCATGCCCGCCGAACTTCCGGCGAAAATGGCGTTGACGCTGCCGCCGGCGAGGCCTCCGCCCATCAGCGCGGCCGAGATCAGGAAGTTGCGCGCCACCACGCTGCGGTAGTTATCCGCGACACGGCTGCCGGAGTGGTAGCCGAGTGCCAGCGCGAGCAGGAACAGGCCGATGGTCGGCGCCGTGACCACGATGGAACTGCCGACATGCGGTATCAGGCGGCGCAAGGCGATGATCTCGGCGCCCAGCGAACAGTAGCCTTCGATGAATACGATGGTGAACAGCAGGCGTGGGGACATCGCGGCGGGAGAGATGACAGGGATCGCGACTTTACCGCAAGAGTCCTGCGTAGCGGCATCCTGAAGAATTCCCAAAGGGACGTACAGCGCTGGCGCTGGCGACACGGTGACCTGAGGACATCCATGGCGGCCACACCGGAAAAATTTACAGGCGCTCGCCCGCAACGTACCATGCGTGTCCATGTTCATCGAGGTGCCGATCGTGCCGATGCAATACCAGCCGCTCTGCGGCAGCAAAGCGTCGTGAGCGATCCCGCGACCATCGCCTGGGTCGAAGACGGAAAGGCGCATTCTCTGCGCTGGCAGTCGGAGACCGGCACTGCGCCTCCGAAAAAACTCATCGTCGCCGATGACCGCGTCACCGCGGACGAGGCATATCGCCTGGCGTGCGAAGGTACGGCGCTGCTCTGGCGCGGCGACTTCCAGAATGCACGCCAGTTGCTGCAGGCCATGGCCCGCCGCATCGAGCGCAAGCCGCGCAAGGCTGCGGCGCAGACCACGGGTACGCGATCCCCGCCGGAATCCTTCCCGGAGTTTTTCCATAAGTACCGTCTGGCCCAATTGCAACGCGCCCGCACCCTGGGCATGTTGCTGTTGCCCTTTGACGACGATTACCGGATTCCGCTGCGACGTGCGCCCGATGTGGCGCAGGCTTGCGTTGAGGCCTACGGACCTGCTAACGGACCTTTCGCCGCCTCGCTGCGCGAACTGTTGGGCGTGATCGGCGCACACGAATGGCGCAAGAAAGGCGTCGATGTGCCGGCGCTCGGCGCGCGCATTCATCCGCACTACGGCGTGTTCGCACCGGTACGCGGCGAATATGTTGATCTGGTGGCAAAGGCGCCGCTGCCTGCCGGTTGCACGCTGGCCTTCGACATTGGCACCGGTACCGGTGTGCTGGCGGCCTTGCTCGCGCAGCGAGGGGTCGCGAGCATCGTAGCCACCGATCAGGACCCGCGCGCGCTGGCCTGCACCGCGGAGAACCTGGCCCGGCTCGGCCTGGTGACGCGCGTGGAACCGCTGGCGGCCGATCTGTTTCCAGAAGGCCGCGCGCCGCTGATCGTCTGCAATCCGCCCTGGCTGCCGGGGCGTGCCGGCTCGTCGCTGGAGCGCGCCGTTTACGACCCCGACAGCCGCATGCTAATGGGATTCATAGGCGGGCTGGCCGACCATCTGGAACCCGGTGGTGAAGGCTGGCTGATCCTGTCCGATCTCGCCGAGCATCTGGGCCTGCGCACGCGCGCCGACCTGCTGGCGGAGATCGCGGCCGGCGGCCTGAAAGTGGCGGGACGGATGGATGCCAGGCCGAGTCATCCGCGCACAACGGACAGCAGCGATCCGCTGCACGCCGCGCGCGCTGCGGAGGTCACCTCGCTCTGGCGCCTTGCCCTGAATTGAGCGCCACCAATCCCGCCAGGGGATACCGTCTCTCCCTTCGGTCGAGACATACCCCGCAAGGGGATACCGTCTCTCCCTCCGGTCGAGACATAAAAACAAACCCCGCCGTGGCGGGGTTTGTTATGGGTGCCGGCAATTGCCGGCCGAACCGACGGCGTCTTACTTTTTCGCGGCCGGTGCTGCTGCGCCCTTGGCCTTGGCGAAACGACCTCTCTGCATGAAGCTGTCGAAGTTTGCTTCGGTAAAGCTGAACCAGAGGTTCTGCTCGTCGCGGAACGCGGCGTAGTCGGCGTAGATTTTCTTCCAGGCCGGGTTTTTGCCCGACAGGTCGTCGTAGAGCGCCATGGCGGCGTCATGGGCGGCCTTCATGATGGTCGGGTCGAAGGCGTGCAACTTGGCGCCGGCGCCCACCAGACGCTTCAGGGCCGCCGGATTCTTCGCGTCGTACTTTGCCTGCATCACGACGTGGGCGTGCGAGGCGGCGGAAGCGAGGATCGCCTTGTAGTCGGCCGGCAGCGCGTCGTAGGCCTTCTGGTTGACATAGAGCGAGAGCTGCGGGCCGCCTTCCCACCAGCCAGGGTAGTAGTAGTGCTTGGCGACTTTGACGAAGCCCAGCTTTTCGTCGTCATACGGTCCGATCCACTCGGTGGCGTCGATGGTGCCCTTTTCCAGCGCCTGGTAGATCTCGCCGCCGGGGATGTTCTGCGGCACGCCGCCGATGGCCGACAGCACCTTGCCGCCGAAGCCGCCGATGCGCATCTTGAGGCCCTTGATGTCGGCCAGCGACTTGATTTCCTTGCGGTACCAGCCACCCATCTGGGCGCCGGTGTTGCCCATCGGGAAATTCACGATGTTGTAGCCGGCGTAGAACTCGCGCATCAGCTTCATGCCGTTGCCTTCGTACATCCAGGCCGTCATCTGGCGGCTGTT
>CAIZHL010000275.1 GCA_903932755.1 uncultured beta proteobacterium | reverse complement strand
TGCGTTTGACTGAGTTTTCGGGCGCGACGCTGATGCTCCGCTCTGCTGTGAGCGCCACCTGATCGAACACTGCACAGGAGCCTTCAGGGCAAGAATATCACCAACGCATAGCGAATGGCTGCATTTCAAATTCCGGGGTTCGCGGCGAACGGCCGCTGTCAGGAAAAATCGAGGTCGGCTATGGGCACAGAGCACTCATTGGCCCCTTCCAGTTCGGCGCCGCAAAGGAGCCGTTGAAGTTCCGGTGGCGGATAGCGGCCCGTGGTCACCGAGTGCACCGGACGTAGCTAGCCCATCAGGGTCATCACGGCAGAAACATTTGCCAACCGGGCCAACCCGCTTCGACTGACGAAATGCTGGCAACAAGCGACTCGGCCAACAGCGAATGCACACCAGAGCATCTGGTATGGGAGAATTCTCCCTTTCTGTTTTGGCGAAAGCGCGTGTGAAAACTGGTTTTACGTCAATCAACCTCTGCGACTACGTCGAATTGCACCTGGGCGCAAATCCGGGCACCAAGCGTGTGGAACTCACACAACAACTGGAGTTTGCCATTAACGCTCACCGCAACGGGATTCGTTGCCAGTGCGGGGCGTCGATATGGATTGTTGGCTCGTCACAGGCTGGCCTTGGCTGCTTTGCTTGCATCACCGGGCAAGCGGTCCCTGACCATGACTACGAGATCGCTCTTGCTGATGAAGTCACCACCACCCGACCGACGTAGTCGGGTCATCTCGCTGGACACAGTGCGAGCTGTCCGAGACGCCGCCCTGAAGGCGTCTCGGCAAAATGGGCGCGTGACAGGGATCTCGTGCCGACGGTTCCTGCTCGATCAAGACGACTGCCTGTATCGCCTGCCGAATACCAAGTTTGACCGGATGCTTCGCGATCCCCAAAGTCACCGTTGGCCTCAGTTCAAGGGAACCAGGATCCGCATGACTGATGTCCTCGTGGAAATGCAGGATCGCCGGGCCATTCGCGTGTTTCGCGCAGCGTTCAGTTTCCTTGTCTTTGATGCTGAAGGTCGCGTTGATGCGGCAGCATTTCAACAGCAACAATGGGCTCGAGCGGAACTGGCGATGGCTTCATTGGCCACGGAATCGGAGGAAGCGTCAGTCGTTGTTGATGCGGCGACCCGCTTTGTTTCTCAAGGTGGAAATTGGAGACCCTCTGGAAAGTTGGCACGGTTGATTGATCAAGCTGCCCTGGATCGGATCAAATACACGAGGCTGTAAGGGAACATTACTCCAGACATCGCCAGCGTGCTCGCTGAACACGCACAAACGATGCTTTCCAGTTCGAATCTCACCGAAGAGGACGTTCTGCTGCGTTGCCATGAAGGGTTGATGGCCGGTGCGCCGGTATTCACCGCGCAGGAATCTGAGTGGGTTATTCGCCGGCTTGCTGAACTGCTGGCATGGACACCTCTTGAACTCGGGGAGGCGGCTTCACCTTATTCCGGCCGAACGGCATGAACCACGGGGGCAAGCTATTCGGCTCGATCCGTTCGAAGATCAGGGAATGGGTTTCGCCTTTGAACCCCTCTCAAAAAAGAGATCTTGCTCTTGCGGAGCTAAAGGGGTCAGAGTCATTCTGCATTTCCAAAAGGCACTAAAGGGCAGGCCCAAAGTAGCCATACGGGTCAGCGCAATTTGAATGGGTGAAATGACTCAGACCCCATTGATTTCACTGCGCATAACATTCCTTCAGGCAAACAGGATTTCTACCAAAACCTCCTGGTTTTCCAACTGTTCTAAGTAATCACCGCAGTTGGTCGCGGTGTTTACCGATGGAAACTATTGCCCCATTCACGCACTCTCTGCAATGGGGTGATTTTCTGTAAACACCGCCCGTGCAGACCCAAAGCCAGTCGCGCTGCCGGAATCGCTTAAAAGAGCGATGATCATTACCGGACTCGCCGAAAGCTGAAACGCACGCGCGTATTGGATCCTGTGACGAGCCATGGCGAGAGTCTCATTTTTGCTGGTCTTGATGCTATCGAGAGCTGATCGGTAGGGCAATCGATATGATTTCTCGGATCTTTCGCTGGCGATCACTCAAGTCCCGCATGACGCTGTTCACGCTGGCCATACTCTTGATCAGCATCTGGGGGCTGACCTTCTATATCAGCCGGATGCTGCAGGACGATATGCAGCGTTTGCTGGGGGAGCAGCAGTTCTCCACCGCAACACTGCTGGCGCAGGAGATCGACGAAGAGCTGAAATCGCGCCTCAATGCGATGGCACAGTATGCGAAGGGACGGATCGCACCTTCGATGCTGGGCGACGACAAAGCGCTGCAGGAGAGACTGGAGGGCAGCCCGGCCCTGTTAAGCATGTTTAACGCCGGCATTTTCGCTACCGGCGTTGATGGGGTGGCAATTGCTTCCGTACCGGCCTCGCTGGGACGTACCGGTGTCGACTATAGCGAGAGGGATTCCATCGCCGCGGCGATTCGCGAAGGCAAGGCGTCGGTCAGCCAGCCGGCCATGGGCAAGCGTTTGCAGACGCCCGTGCTCACCATTTCGGTACCCATCAGGGATGCTGCGGGGAAGGTTATCGGTGCCCTGGCCGGGGTCACCGATCTGAGCCGCGCGAATTTTCTGGACAAGCTTTCGGACGGCAAGTACGGCAAGAGTGGCGGCTATCTGCTCATCTCGCCGCAGCACAAGGTGATTGTCGCTGCCACCGACAAGACGCGCATCATGCAAGCGGCCCCCGCGCCGGGCCGCAACCTCATGCACGACCGTTACATGCATGGGTATGAAGGTTTCGGGGTGGCCACCAGTTCCTTGGGCGTGCCGGAGCTTTCTGCGGCGAAACAGATTCCTGTCACGGGCTGGTTCGTCGCCGTTACCCTGCCTACCAAAGAAGCTTTTGCGCCCATCCATGCCCTGGTGCAGCGCGTTTTTCTCAGCACGCTGATTTTCAGCTTGTTCGCCGGCACGGTGATCTGGTGGCTTGTCCGCCGCATGCTGCAGCGGCAGTTTGCGCCAATGGTGTCGGCCAGCAAGATGCTTGCCACGCAGTCAGTCCACACGCAGCCGATACAACCGCTGCCGGTCACCAGCCAGGACGAGATCGGCGAGCTGATCGGCAGCTTCAACGAACTCCTGGAGACGCTGAGGCTGCGGGATGATTATTTGTCCCGCGAACGACAGCTTTCCGACGATATCATCAACGCATTGCCTGTAATGTTCGGAATGTTCGATGCCACGGGCCGTTGCCTGCGCTGGAACCAGCGCTTCAAGGATCTCACCGGCTACGTCGACAGCGAGATCGCAATCATGCAAGGCCCGGACTTTTTCAGCGTTGAAGACCGCGAAAGGATCTCCGGCGCGATGCAGCAGGTGTTCCGCGATGGCCATGCCAGCATCGAGTTGAATCTGCCCGTTCGGAACGGGCAGGCATTGACCGTCTATTACAGCGGAACGCGGGTGATGCTGGATGGCCAGCCCCATCTGCTGGCAGTCGGCCTGGACATCACCGAGCGGCGCAAGATCGAATCCGACCTGGGACACGAGCGGGCCATCTTGCGAACTTTGGTCGATGCGCTGCCGGACCTGGTTTGGCTGAAGAACACTGAAGGCGTCTATCTCGGCTGCAACCATCGTTTCGAGCAGTTTTTCGGTGCCAGTGCGGCAGAGATCATCGGCAAGACAGACTACGATTTCGTGGCCGGGGAACTCGCGGACTTCTTCCGTCAGCACGATCGCCTGGCGATGGAAGAAAATGGCCCATTGGTTAACGAGGAAGAAGTCGCCTTCGCCTGCGACGGCCATCGTGAATTGCTAGAAACCACCAAGGTGCCGATGCGGGATACCCACGGCACGCTGCTCGGAATACTGGGTATCGGGCACGACATCACCCAGCGCAAGGCAGCGGAGCTGGAATTGCGACAGCACCAGTTGCATCTGCAGGAACTGGTCGAGGTACGGACGGCGGCGCTTTCCAGGGCCAAGGACGCTGCGGAGGCGGCGAGCCGTGCCAAGAGCGCCTTTCTCTCGAACATGAGCCATGAATTGCGCACGCCGATGAATGCGATCATGGGCATGACGAGCATTACGCTTCGTCATTCGGTGGATCCCGTGCTCAGGGATCAGCTCGGCAAGATCGACAAAGCGTCCCACCATCTGCTTGCGGTCATCAATGACATCCTGGACATTTCCAAGATTGAGGCCGAGCGCTTGACGCTGGAACAGCGAAGCTTCAAGCTCGGCGAGGTATTGGAAAATCTCACCAGCCTCATCGGGCGCAAGATCGAGGACAAAGGTCTGCAACTACGCATCGACCTGTCCCCGGATATCTCCGGTCTCACCCTGCACGGCGACCCGCTGCGCCTGGGCCAGATACTGCTCAATCTCACCGCCAACGCCGTCAAGTTTACCGAGGCCGGCACGGTCACTTTGCGCGCGGCACTGATGGAGAAGAGCCAGTCCGACGTGCTATTGCGCTTCGAGGTACGGGATACGGGTATCGGAATCTCAGCCGACGATCAACTCCGCCTGTTTACCGCCTTCGAGCAGGCCGATGGATCGATGACGAGGAGATACGGCGGAACCGGCCTTGGCCTGGCGATAAGCAAGCGGCTGGCGGGGCTTATGGGCGGTGACATAGGTCTGGAGAGCCAGCCCGGCCGGGGAAGCACTTTCTGGTTCACGGTGCGGCTCGGCAATGCGCCGGCGGAAACTTGTGCCGCCCGGGAAGCGCCGGACTTGAACAGGCAATCCGCCGAGGAAAACCTGCTCAAGCACTACGGCGGCACTCGCATCCTCCTGGCCGAAGACGAGCCGGTCAATCAGGAAGTTTCGCGCGGATTGCTTGAGGATGTCGGATTCGCCGTGGATCTGGCCGAAGATGGAACGGTGGCATTGGCGCTGGCCCGGAAGAATACCTACGACCTGATCCTGATGGACATGCAGATGCCGAATCTGAACGGTGTCGATGCGACGCGGCTTATCCGCGCCTTGCCTGGTTACGGGCGCACACCGATCCTGGCCATGACGGCGAACGCCTTTGATGAGGATCGACAGGTCTGTATCAATGCGGGAATGAACGATCACATCGGCAAGCCGGTCAGTCCTGATCTGCTCTTCGAGACCCTGTTGAACTGGCTGTCAAAATCGCGGGCCTGAGCTGCATTGGCTTCTGGTCGCCGGCTTCAGCGGCGAGGAAAACTGCGAAGGCACCCAAATCAAGCTGAGTGTTTCAGGAAAGTCGGCGCTGGCGGTACGGCGCCGCTTAAACTAGGGCCTGAGGCCACTTTGCATGACACAAGCTCTCTCCGTTGCCACCTGGAACATCCACAAGGGTTTCTCGCAGTTCAATCGCCGCATGATGGTGCATGAGCTGCGCGACCGCCTGCGCGAGCTGTCGGCCGACATTGTCTTCCTGCAGGAGGTGCAGGGCCTGCATCTGGGCCATGCCGAGCGGCATTCGGCGTGGCCGGTGCTGCCGCAGCACGAGTTCCTCGCCGAGGACGTCTGGGCCAACCACAGCTACGGCCGCAACATGGTTTATGACCACGGCCACCACGGCAACGCCATCCTGTCGCGCTTTCCGATCCTGCACGAACACAACCAGGACGTGACGCACCTGCGCTTCGAGAAGCGCGGCCTGCTGCATTGCGCGGTCGAGCTGCCGGGGCTGGCGCAGCCGCTGCACTGCGTTTGCGTGCATCTGTCCTTGTTCGCGCGTTCGCGGCGGCGACAGATGGATGCGCTGGCGCGGCGCATCGAAGAGGTGGTGCCGGCGGATGCGCCGCTGATGATCGCCGGCGACTTCAACGACTGGCGCAACAATGCCGACGACCTGCTGGCGCAGCGCCTCGGCCTGGTCGAGGTGTTCGCCGGCGCAGGACGCGTGCCTTCGCGCAGCTATCCGGCCGCCCTGCCGATGTTCCGCCTCGACCGCATCTACCAGCGCGGCCTGCAGGTGATCGGCACGCAGCTCCACGCCGGGCCGCCGTGGTCGTCGATTTCCGACCATGCGGTGCTCTCCGCCGTGCTGCAGGCCGGTGGTGCCGTGTCGTGAGCGCCGACTTTTCCCGCCCGCTGCCGCGCGGCTATGTCGCCGGCAACCGCCTGGCCTTGCTCGAATCGGGGGTCGAGTATTTTCCGGCGCTGATCGCCGCGATCGATGCCGCGCTGCACGAGGTGCACCTGGAAACCTACATCTTCGCCGACGACCCCACCGGGCGCCGGGTTGCCGCGGCGCTGGCCCGCGCCGCATTGCGCGGCGTCGCCGTGCGGGTGCTGGTGGATGGCTTCGGCGCCAGCGAATTCGCCGCCGGCCTCGGCGCGTCGCTGGCGGCCGGCCGTGTCGAAGTGATGATCTACCGGCCCGAGGCGGGGCAGTTCGGCATTCGCCGCCACCGCCTGCGCCGGCTGCATCGCAAGCTGGTGGTGGTCGACGGCCGCCTGGCCTTCGTCGGCGGCATCAACGTGGTCGACGATTTCGACGACGGCAAGTCGGCGGCGCCGCGCTTCGATTACGCGGTGCAGGTCGAAGGGCCGCTGGCGGCGAGCATCCATTCCAGCGTGCGGCATGTCTGGCGCCTGGTGCGCTGGGCCCGCCTCGGCCGCCGCCCGCCGCCGCCGGGGGCGCTGCCCGCCGCGGCGCCGGTGGCCGGCACCACGCTCGCCGCGCTGGCGATCCGCGACAACCTGCGCCACCGGCGCGACATCGAGCACGCCTACCTGCAGGCGATTCATGCCGCGCAGCGCGAAATCATCATCGCCAATGCCTATTTCCTGCCCGGCCGGACCTTTCGCAAGGCGCTGCTGGCGGCGGCCAGGCGCGGCGTGGCGGTCAGGCTGCTGCTGCAGGGCCCCACCGACCATGTGTTGCTGCATTATGCGACGCAGTCGCTTTACGATCGCATGCTGCGCGCCGGGGTGCGGGTCTTCGAGTACCAGCCGGCCGAGCTGCATGCCAAGGTGGCGGTGATCGACGGCGACTGGGCGACCGTGGGTTCATCCAACATCGACCCCTTCAGCCTGCTCATGTCGCGTGAGGCCAACGTCGTGGTGCGCGATGCCGTGTTTGCCGCGGAGTTGCAGGCCAGCCTGCAGGCGGCCTTCGACGGCGCGGCCCGCGAAATCCGCGTCGCCGACCAGCGCCGCCGCTCCTGGCTGGCGCGCTTCGCCATCGCCGCCGCCTACAGCCTGGTGCGCATGCTGATCGGCGTCACGCGCTACGCGGGCAAGCAGTACTCGGACTAGTACAGGGTCCCTCCGTCATCCCGGGCTTGACCCGGGATCCAGTAGCGGCCGCCGCCTGGATTCCGGCTTTCGCCGGAATGACGGCATCACACACCGTCATCCCGGGCCTGACCCGGGATCCAGTAGCAGACGCCGCCTGGATTCCGGCTTTCGCCGGAATGACGGCATCACCCTCCGTCATCCCGGGCTTGACCCGGGATCCAGTATCGGTCGCCGCCTGGATTCCGGCGTTCGCCGGAATGACGGCATCACACACCGTCATCCCGGGCTTGACCCGGGATCCAGCAGCCGCCGCCGCCTGGATTCCGGCGTTCGCCGGAATGACGGCGGACACTTCATCGGTACCTTCCTAACCGCTGTTGCGCAATCCCGCGGCGACGCCGTTTATGGTCAGGTGGATGCCGCGCTGCACGCGTTCGTCGGTTTCGCCGGAACGGTGGCGGCGCAGCAGTTCGATCTGGATGTGGTTCACCGGATCGAGGTAGGGGAAGCGGTTGCGGATCGAGCGCTTCAGGAGCGGGTTGAGGGCCAGCAATTCCTTCTCGCCGGTGATCGCCAGCAGCGCGGCGATCGAGGATTGCCACTCGGCCTTGATGCGCGGGAAGATGGCGTTGCGCAGCGCCTCGTCCTTCACCAGCCGCGAGTAGCGTTCGGCGATGACGATGTCGATCTTGCCCAGCACCATGTCCATGTTCGACAGCAGGGCGCGGAAGAAGCCCCACTCGCGGTGCATTTCCGCCAGCAGCGCGATGCCCTTTTCGCCATGCTTCTGGCGCCATGCCGCGATCGCTGAACCGAAGCCGAACCAGCCCGGCAGCATCAGGCGGCACTGCGCCCAGGAGAACACCCAGGGGATGGCGCGCAGGTCTTCGATGGCCGTGGTTTTCTTGCGCGAGGCGGGCCGGCTGCCGATGTTGAGCGCGGCGATTTCGGCGATCACCGTCGATTCCCAGAAGTACTGTTCGAAGCCCGGCGTCTCGTAGACCATCTTGCGGTAGGCGGCGAAGGCGCTGGCCGAGAGCTCTTCCATGGCGGCCAGGAACTCGGGGCGCGGCGCATCGTGTTGGTGCGACAGCAGCGTGGCTTCGAGCGTGGCGGCGGCGAGGATTTCGAGGTTGCGCCGGCCCAGTTCCGGGTTGGCGTACTTCGAGGCGATGACTTCGCCCTGTTCGGTGATGCGGATCTGGCCCTGCACCGCGCCCTGCGGTTGCGCGAGGATGGCCTGGTAGCTCGGGCCGCCGCCGCGGCCGACCGAGCCGCCGCGACCGTGGAACAGGCGCAGCGTGATGCCGTGGCGGGCGAATACCTGCGTCAGCGCGATCTCGGCGCGATACAGCGCCCAGCCGGAGGTGAGGAAGCCGCCGTCCTTGTTGCTGTCGGAATAGCCGAGCATGCATTCCTGCAGTGCCTTGCGCGAGCCCAGAAGCCGGTTGTAGAGCGGGATCGCCAGCAGCCGGTCCATGATGGGGCCTGAATTGGCGAGGTCGCCGATGGTTTCGAACAGCGGCACGATGTTTACGTCCAGCGCATGTTCCAGCGGTCGCAAGAGGCCGACTTCCTTCAACAGCACCGCCACTTCGAGCATGTCGGAAACGCCGTCGGTCTTGGAGATGATGACGTTCTCGATCGCGGCCTTGCCGAAGCGCTGGTGGATGCTGCGCGCGGTATGGAAGATCGCCAGCTCGCCGCGGGTTTCGTCCGAGTAATTGACGCCGGGCGCGGTCAGCGGGCGCGGCGTGGAAAGTTCGTCGAGCAGCAGCGCGATGCGGCCGTTTTCGTCGAGCGCCAGGTAGTCGCTGCCGGGGCGGGCGATGGCCAGCAGTTCGGCCACGGTGCGCGCATGCACGTCCGAGTTCTGCCGCAGGTCGAGCGGCGCCAGGTGGAAGCCGAAGATGGCGACGGCATGGCGCAGGCGGCGCAGGCGGCCGCGCCCGAGCAGGCCGCACTTGTGGCTGATCAGGGCGCGGTGCAGCACGTCGAGGTCGGCGGCGAACTCGGCGGCCGTGGCATAGGGTTCGGCCTCGGCCACGGCATGGCGCGGCGCTTCCAGGTTGTCCAGCCGCAGCGCGGTCGCCGCCAGCCGCGCATAGAAGCCGGCGATGGCGCGGCGGTAGGGCTCGTCGGAGCGGTGCGGGCTGCGGTCGGGCGACTGTTCGGCCAGGCGCATCAGCTCGACGTCGGGCACCTCGATCAGCGAGGTGGTGGTCGACAGCTCGGCGCCGAGCTGGTGCAGCTGCTCCAGCAGGTAGGCCATGGCCTTGCGGCTTTGCGCGCGCATCGCGGCTTCCAGCACCTCGGCGGTGACGAAGGGGTTGCCGTCGCGGTCGCCGCCGATCCACGATCCGGGCCGCAGGAAGGGCGGCAGTTCGGCCAGGCCGTTTGCATCCCATCCGGGTATGGCGGCGGCGAGATGGTCTTCGCAGGCGTTGTACAGGCGCGGCAGTTCGCGCAGGAAGGTCATGTCGTAGAACGAGAGCGCGTTGTTCACCTCGTCCATGACGGAGAGCTTGGCCCGCCGCAGCATGCGCGTCTGCCACAGGCGCAGCACGGCGCGGCGCAGGGCTTCGTCGTGCTCGGCCTGCTCTTCGGGCGAGAGCTCGGTGCGGTCGCGCTCGTCGAGCAGGCGCGCGATCTTCCACTGGCAGTCGAGGATGCTCTTCCTCTGCACTTCGGTCGGGTGCGCGGTCAGCACCGGGCGCACCTGGGCGCCGGCAAAGAAATCGCGCAGCTTCGCCGCGTCGACGCCGGAGCCCAGCGCGCGCTGCAAGGACAGGGCCAGGCTGCCTTCGCGCGGCGCGGCGCCGGCGCGGGCATAAGCGCGCGTGCGACGGATGTGGTGCTGGTCCTCGGCGATGTTGGCCAGGTGCGAGAAATAGCTGAAGGCGCGCACCACCATGTTGGTGTTCTCGCGCGGCAGCTTGCGCAGCACGGCATCCATTTCCTCGCGCGCGGCGGGGTCGTCGTCGCGATGCAGGCGCAGGGCGAGGCGGCGGATCTGTTCGACGCTGTCGAAGAGTTCGATTCCCTCCTGCTCGCGCACGGTGTCGCCGAGCAGGCGGCCGAGCAGGCGGATGTCGTCCTTCAGGGGCTGGTCCTTGCCGGTTTCGGGTGCGGGCTGGTTCATGTTCATTTCCGTGTCTGCAGGCGGGCGCAGCTTTCCTCGATCGCGCTGTTGAGGTAGGCGCCATAGAAGTCGGCCAGGCGGAAGCCGACGATGGGTTCGGCCAGGTCCGCGCCGTCGGGTCCGTGGAACATCACGGTGGGCGCGAACTGCGCCTGGATCCGTTTTGAAAACTCGGCGCTGGTGGTACGGCGCCCGGCGAAATCGACCAGCACCGTGGCGCGATCCATGTGCAGTTCGCGGATCACCGCCGCCACCGAGGGGTTGCGCGACATGGGGCCGAGGAATTCGCGGCGGACTTTATCGCACCAGCTGCAGTCGTCGCGGCTGTAGAGCACCAGCAGCGGCACGCCCCTGGCGGCGGCAAGGCGGGCGTCTGCCGCCAGGTCCGTGGCTTCAGGCAGCGTGTGTTGCGCCACGCGGGATTTTCAGTGCGAGAGGATCTTCGACAG
Source organism: uncultured beta proteobacterium (assembly GCA_903932755.1). Taxonomy (GTDB): domain Bacteria; phylum Pseudomonadota; class Gammaproteobacteria; order Burkholderiales; family Rhodocyclaceae; genus Sulfuritalea. The sequence goes on along the minus strand of CAIZHL010000275.1, from coordinate 308 downwards.
GAACTGCTGGGCGCGTTCCGAGCGCGGCTTGCCGAAGAAGTCTTCCTTGGTGGCGTCTTCGACGATGCTGCCCTGGTCCATGAAGATCACCCGGTTCGACACCTTGCGGGCGAAGCCCATTTCGTGCGTCACCACCATCATGGTCATGCCTTCCTGCGCCAGCTGGACCATGACGTCGAGCACTTCATTGACCATTTCCGGGTCGAGCGCCGAGGTCGGCTCGTCGAACAGCATGCAGATCGGGTCCATCGACAGCGCGCGGGCGATGGCCACCCGCTGCTGCTGGCCGCCGGAGAGCTGCCCCGGGT
>CAIZHL010000274.1 GCA_903932755.1 uncultured beta proteobacterium | reverse complement strand
CGTTCACCGTTCCGGCGCCCATGCCCTTGGCCACCTGGGTCATGAAGCTGCCGACGCCGCCGGCCGCGCCGATGACGATGACGCGATCGCCGGTTGCGAGGCGCGCACGCCGCGCCGCCTGGTAGGGCGTGGTCACCGCATCGGCGATCACCGAGAGATGCTCCAGCGGCACATTGCCGCGATTGCCGACGATGCACAGGTCGGCGGCCGGCACCGGGATGTGGCTGGAGTACCCGCCGTAGATGCCCATCGAGTTGCCCGGCATCTTCTGCGCCAGGCAACGGTTGCCGCGGCCGGTCTTGCACAGTTCGCACTTGTTGCAGGGGAGCACGGCGGGAATGATGACTTCCTTGCCGATGTAGCTCGCCTCGCCTGCAACCACCACGCCGGAAATCTCGTGGCCCAGCGAAAGCGGAGGCGGATGGTCGGTGCGCACGCCCATGTAGAAGTAGGACAGGTCGGTGTGGCAGACGCCGCAGCCTTTGACCTCGACCAGGACTTCGCCTGCTTGCAGCGTCGGCACCGGGATTTCGGTCCTGGTCAGCGTCCCCGGCACGGTCATCTGCCAGGTTTTTATGGTGTTCGGAATCATCTTGTCTCCCTTATTTGTTCTTCCAGACCGGCTTGCGCTTCTCCATGAAGCTGTTCAGGCCTTCCACGGCATCCTCGGTGGCCATCAGTTCATGCAGGTAGTGGTGCTCGACGTGGTGTAGCGCCTCGTAGAACGGGCGGGTGGCCGCCTCCTTGACCGCCTTCTTGGTATGCAGCAGCGCCACGCGCGAAAGCGTGGTGAATTGCTCGATGTATTTCGCGCAATCGGCAGCGAAGCTTTCCGCCGGAAACACGGAATTGACCATGCCGATGCGGTGCGCCTCCTTCGCGTCGATGATGCCGCCGCCGAGCAGCAGCTCCATGACCTTGGTCATCGGCACCTGGCGCGGCAGCAGGATCGCGGCGATCGGCGGAAAGACGCCGAGCTTGATCTCGGGCTGGCCGAACTTGGCCTTCTCCGAGGCCAGCACCATGTCGCAGGCGATCGCCAGCTCACAGCCGCCGCCCAGGGCCGGGCCATTGACGACGGCCACGGTGGGAATCGGCACCAGCATCAGGCGCTTCAGCAGGCCATGGAAGACGTCGATCATCTTCACCACCTTGTCCGGCGTGTGGTCCATCACATCCACGCCCGACGAGAAAGCCTTGTCGCCGTTGCCGGTAATCACCAGCAGCTTGGCGGTTTTGTTGGCCATCGCCATGTCCAGCGCCGTGTTCATCTCCTCCATGGTGGCGATGTCGAGCACGTTGTAGGGCGGACGGTTGATTGCGATGCGCAGGACATCGCCCTGGTCGTCATAGGCAATGAATTTGAAATCGGCCATGTTCAGTGGTTCTCCTGTTCGTTGGTGGCCAGCGTGCACTCGGCGCGGCGGCCGCCGGATGTGCCTTCGATGCGATAGGGGCAAACGGTTTCGCAGTCGGCGCAGCAGACCTCGCCCGACTGGTTGATGTGCCACAGGTCGGCGCCGCAAATACTGCAGCGGCAGCGTGCCGCGGGCGAACGCGCGGCACACACTTCCCGCGCGGTATGGAAATCGATGACCTGGCCCATGGTCAGAACAGGTCGTCCATGTCGTCGCCGCCGACGCCCGGCGGCATGCCGCCGTACTGCTGCATGTAGGCCTGCACCAGCTGGTTCTCGCGCTGGCTGAAGAAAGGCGCATCCTCCCAGACGAAATATTTCGCGACGTCGGCTTTTTCGAGCATGGCTTCGAGGCCCTCGCGCAGGTTCTCGACACCCTTGATCGCCAGCACCTTCTTGTCGGCATCGAGCAGCTGATACACGCCGGACTCAATCTGCACCGTGGCGACGTTTTCTGCATTCAGTTCGAGCCAGGCCTCGGGTGGCAGCACCATGTCCTCGATCTTCGCCGCCAGGTTGCACTTGAGGCAACGCAGCGCCTCGGCCTGAGCCGTGGCGGCGTCGAAGCCGAGCTCGACTTCGTCCCAGTTGTTGCGTTGTTCCGGATCGATGAAGATCGGGTGCAGGCGCTGGCGGGTGTTGAAGCCCTCCTCGCGGCCGATATGCGGATCGGTATCCCAGTCCGGCAGCAGCTTCTCCTCGATGTTGCCGTCGCCGCCCAGATACGCGTCGATCGCCGCCGCCGCCTTGCGGCCCTGCGCCACCGACTCGATCAGGGTCGACGGGCCGAGCACGCAGTCGCCGCCGGCATAGACGCCGGGGCGGCTGGTCAGCATGCTGTCCTCGCGCACCTGGACCCGGCTGTTCTTGCCGAGCTTGACGCCGTAACCGCTGATTTCCTCCGGCCGCTGGCCGATGGCGGAAATGACCAGATCGACGTCCTCGGTGAATTCGCTGCCTGCAATTTCCATCGGCCGACGGCGCCCTGACGAATCCGGCTCGCCGAGTTCCATCTTGACGTAGGTGATCCTGAGCCGCGAGCTGCCGCTGTCATTGAGTTCGATCTTCTTCGGCGCCAGCAGGAAGCGGAAATTGACCTTCTCTTCGACGCAGCCCTGGACTTCGTCGTCGCGGGCAGGCATTTCTTCCTGGGTCCGGCGATACACCATATCCACCACTTCGGCGCCCAGACGTCGCGACGAGCGGGCATTGTCGGTCGCCACGTTGCCACCGCCGATCACCGCGACGCGCTTTCCGATCACGATCGCCGTGTCGCCAGCGCCGAGTTTTCCAATCTTGCCCAGAGTGGCCGCGCGCAGGAAGGTCGGGCTGTCGACCACGTTGGGCAGCTTGTCGCCGGGAATCCCGAGCGCGTCCCCGTTCTGCGCGCCGATGGCAAGGAACACGGCGTCGTAGCCCTGCGCCTTGAGGTCGTCGACGTTTTCGATGCGGGTATTGAAGCGGAATTCCACTCCCAGCTTTTCTACCTCGGAGACTTCCTGATCGATCACGTCCAGCGGCACGCGGTAGGACGGAATCCCGTAGCGGGCCATGCCGCCGGCGGCCGGCAGCGCGTCGAACACCGTGACGCCATGGCCCTTTTTGGCCAGGTAGTAGGCGGCGGTGAGGCCGCCGGGGCCGGCGCCGATCACGGCGACCTTCTTGCCCGAGGGCGGCAACTGGATCGAATACTGGCGCCACAGGCCGGTGTCGTTGTCGGCGGCGATGCGCTTGAGGCTGCGGATCGACAGCGGGATGTCAAGATCCTTGCGCCGGCAGGCCGATTCGCAGGGGCTGAAACAGGCGCGGCCGAGGATGCCCGGGAAGGGCAGCTTCTCGCGCACCACGGCGACCGCCTCGGAATACTTGCCGAGGCCGACCAGCTGCACGTAACGCGGCACGTCGATGCCGGCCGGACAGGTGGCCTTGCACGGCACCTGGGTTTCTTCCTTGCGCGCCGGGTCGAGCGTGCGGTCGGTCAGGGCGCCGGTCGGACAGACCGTGACGCACGCCGAGCAGAACTTGCAGCCGGATTCGAGCAGCGTCGCCGCGATGGTGCCGACCCAGCTGCGGCCGTCGGTGTTCTTCACCTCGAGGCAGCCGACGCCGCGCACCTCGTTGCAGGCGACGAGGCAGCGCCGGCAGTCGATGCACAGGTTGTAGTCGCGGTCGTAGAAGGGCTCGTCCTTGATCACCGGCAACTGGATGTGCTTGTAGTTCGGCGTGGTCGGCGGGATGCCGACGTAGTCGGCGACCTTGCGCAGTTCGCAACTGTTGAAGATGGAACAGCAGCGCTGCTCTACCGGGTTGCCGAAGGAGCAGGTGGTGCGGCTGCAGCCGTCGCGCTGCGGGCAGGTCAGGCAGACGTGGGGATGCGTGCCGAGGGTCTTGGCGATGCGTTCCTTGCGGAACTTGTCGATCTGCGGCGAATTGGTGCTGACCTGCATGCCGGCCTCGACCGGAATCGAGCAGGAAGTGCGCATGCCGGTGGTGCCGGCGATCTCGACCACGCAGAGGTTGCAGCCGCTGTCGCTGCCGCCGCGCTGGCAGCCGGGAGGTAGATCGGGATGGGCGCACAGGGCCGGAATGTAGATGCCGGCGGCGGTCGCGGCGGACAGCAGGGACACGCCGGCCGGCGCCTCGACATCCTTGCCGTCGATCGTGAGCGTCACCAGCGCAGCATCGGCCGCAGCGGACGACTGCCGGCT
>CAIZHL010000273.1 GCA_903932755.1 uncultured beta proteobacterium | reverse complement strand
CGAAAGGTCATCGAGTAGCAGCACGTCGAACGCCCCAAGGTCTGCGGCAGCGAGCATGGCCTGGTAGCCGGGCCGGTCATTACGTGAACCAGATATGGCCTGGTCCTGGTAGAGCGCAGGCATCGGCCAGCCAATCCGCTCGCAGTAGGTCTCGACGTTCCGCAACTGGTCCCGTATCGAGGTTTCGCGTTGAACATCGGATGAAAACCGACAATAGGCAGCAGTGCGCATGGCGGTAGGTTAACGCTTTGGAGGTGCGCTTTGAACAGCACGATTTGAACGCTTGGCCTCAATTGCCCGTGGTTGCTGGGGTTGCGGTGTCAAATGGCTGCGCACAGCTTGGCGAGCCAGGAGACGAGCGATTGCAAGATAAGCGGGGTTTAGCGCGAGGATTGTCACGGCGGCGACTCCGCCACCATCGGCAAATTAAGACGCTCCGGGTAGCCTTCTACCGCCAACGCTTGAACGATTTGCTCCGGCGTGTAGCCCAGAACATCTCGCATCACCCAAATAAGCTTCCCGTAACTCAGACGGCAGTGCTTAAGCAGCACGTCGAGGCCGATACGCGCCGTCGCTTGAACGGTCTTGATCCGGGATTGATTGGACGATACCCAGTCCATACAAGGGTAGGAGCCGGCGAGGAAGCGGCCAGGCTCGAAAATCGCCCGAAGCGGAATCTCTCGGTCCTTGTTATGAAGCTCGACCTCCCAACGCGTCCAGGGACTAGCGGCATCGCCTAGCTGTTTACCTTTCTCATAGACGCGCAGTAGCTTGCCGTTCTTACGATTGCCGATATAGAGCGTCTTGCCCTTACCCGAATCGAAGTCGTCAATCATCTGGACGGAAGGCGGACGACCCGCATTGGTAGAAAACTGGCCGCTCAGATATAGCCGAAGGCCGAACGCCACATCGCGCAGACCTTCCAAGTCATCGTAAGCCAGGTCGATTCGGGTAATGCGGCCTTTGTAGCGGGCGATGAAGTCATGCACCTTGCCCCAATGCGCAACCGCGTGACAGCCTTTCCCGGAGATCGTAACAAAGCTGGTGCCGCCTACGCTTTCTCCACCGGTCGCAAAGAATCCATAGTCATCGCCCAATACCCAGGACTCTTTGTAGTTGAGATGCCCCTTATTGCGGCACGCGCCCAAGCCAAAGCCAAAGCATTCGCGCAATTCTTTATCAAAGGCCCGAAAGTTATTGCCAGTAGTCAGGCGCCAACGGAAAGTGAAGTTCAGCCAATCTATGAAAGCAGAGTAGGCATGGGGGGTGTCACTATGAATTTCCCCCCGTATTACCTGACGGGGGGAGTCCTCCACCGGTTCGATGCCGGCTGCCTGCTGCGCAGGCAAGGCGGCATCCATCCCGGCGGCGGCCTGGCTTAGTTCAGCAGATAGAGGGACATTGGCACGGGTATTCATTACCCGTGACTGTAGGGGTGTTAAGTACCCTTGTCAAGGGTATTGTGTACCCGTTGTTGCAACTAAACGAGTTCGCGCCGTTGCTCGCGCAGTTGGTCGTCCTTTAGCTCACCGCTGACCGCCTTCCAGAAATTGCCCAGCTTCTTGGCAATGCTGTAACCCATCGACCGTTCCCAACTCGGGCCCTCTTCCGGGAACATCTCGCGGATGTCGATGCCCAGGATGTCCTGGTACTTGCGAAGCGTGCGTTTGTTGTGAATCAGGACGAGGGGCTTCCAGCCAACCTGGTAGCCCAGGTGCATCATGCCGACGGCGGCTTCGAATTCATCAATTTGACCGTAGAAGTTCGCGAAGGCCTTACGCTCGATCTGATGCATCTCCCAGACCTGTTCCTGAGTTAGGTCGGCCAATCGAAGGGTGTTCTTGCGAACTTGGGCGGGGGTCAGGGACATAGCCGGTACCTCTTTATCTGTGCAGGGGTAACGATAGCCCATTAACGGGTAATCAGCAACCCTTCTCCTAAACGCAAAACCCCACAGGCCGCCGCCGCCTTGGCCTAGTGGGGGCCGTCAGCGGCGGCCTGTGGATTTTTGCTAAGTTGGCAGGGACAGGCCAGAGCTAAATCGTTGCGAGGCGGAGCCGCTATGCCTGCTTCAGACTGGTTACGGACCTTTGACGTTTGCATAGCCAATGGCTGTTGACCGCTCAGTTGAAGTCATCGGCAAGTCATTCCTAGCCGTCTCGCCGACTTAACGAACGTAGGAGGGTCGCAAACAATTCGTCAGGATTGAAGGGCTTGATCAGAAAGTCGTTCATTCCTGCTGCGACGCACTGCGCCTTGTCCTCGGCAAAGGCGTTGGCTGTCATGGCGATGATCGGTGTGTCCCGATACCCGGGAAGCTGACGTATCTCCTGCGTCGCGTCCAACCCGTTCAGTTTCGGCATCTGCATGTCCATGAAGATCACTGCGTAGTTGTTCTTCAGCGCCAGGGCGACGGCCTCTGCGCCATCTTCGGCGGTGTCAACAAAGAGATCGACCGCTTCAAGCTGCATCAGGGCAACTTCCCGGTTGATCGGTTCGTCATCGACTACCAGAATGCGGTGGCCGGCGCAGCGTTTCCGAATTTCCGCTTCGGCATCGACAGCCGTTTGGGTCGATGCCGCCTTCTCGTCGCACTTCCTCAGCTTCGCGGTGAACCAGAAGGTGCTGCCAATCCCTAGTGTGCTGTCAGCGCCAGCTTCACCGCCCATCAGTTCGGCCAGGCGCCTGGTGATGGCCAGCCCGAGGCCGGTGCCGCCGTACTTGCGGGTCATCGAGTTGTCGGCCTGCTCGAAGGTG
>CAIZHL010000272.1 GCA_903932755.1 uncultured beta proteobacterium | reverse complement strand
GTTCTCGACCTCGGCGCGACCTTCATTGACCTGGCGCACCAGCATCAGGATGGCCTGCATCACGTCGAGCGGTTCGAAGCCGGCGATGACCACGGGCTTGCGATATTCCTCGGCGAAGAATTCGTAAGGGCGGCTGCCGATCACGGTCGACACGTGGGCCGGGCCGATGAAGCCGTCGAGCGGGACCGTGCCCCACTGCCGAACTTCCGGCGATTCGAGGATGTTGCTGATCGCCGCGGGCGTCAGCACGTGGCAGCACAACACGCTGAAGTTCGCCAGATGTTCGGCGGCGGCCAGCTGGATCGCCACGGCAGTCGGCGGCGTGGTGGTCTCGAAGCCGATGGCGAAGAACACCACCTCGCGCCCGGGATTGTCGCGGGCGATCTGCAGCGCGTCGGTGGTCGAATACACCATGCGGATGTCGCCGCCGCGGGCCTTGGCCTTCATCAGCGAGAGGCCATCGGAGGCCGGCACGCGAAGCGTGTCGCCGTAGGTGCACAGGATCACGCCCTGCTCCAGCGCGAGGCGGATCGCCAGGTCGACGCGACCGATGGGCAGCACGCAGACCGGGCAGCCGGGGCCATGCACCATGCGCACCGCGGGCGGCAGCAGTTCGGACAGTCCGTAGCGCGAAATGGCGTGGGTATGGCCGCCACAGAACTCCATGAAGCTGTAGTTGCGACCGGGCTCGACCGTTGCGGCGATGCTCCGCGCGAGGTTCTGCGCCAGTTCGCCGTCGCGGAATTCGTCGACGTATTTCACGCCGCGGTGCCGCCCATGACCGGCGCCGCGGTGTCCAATTCGGCGTTCATTTCTGCGTTCATCTCGGCGAACAGCGCCAGCGTCTTTTGTGCCTCCTCGGGATCGAGCCGGGTCAGCGCGTAGCCGACATGGAGGATCACGTAGTCGCCGACCTTGACGTCGGACAGCAGCGCCAGCGAAATCTCTTTCCTGACACCGCCGAGGTCCACGATCGCCGTGTCACCAGCGCCGACTTCTACAACCTTGACGGGAAGGGCCAGGCACATGTTTCAATTCTCCAGGTGATGCAGGGCGACCCAGGCCTGGCCCAAAGCCAGGCCGGCATCGCCGGGAACCAGGTTGATCGGGGCCAGCACGCGCAGGCCGCGCGCCTCGCAGTCGCGGCGCAGGCCGATCGCCAGCAGGTGGTTGAAAAAGCAGCCGCCGCCGATGGCCAGGGTTTCGATGCCGTGGTCAATGCAGGCGCCTTCGGCCCATTGCGCCAGCGCCGCCACCAGCGTGGCATGGAAGCGCGCCGCGCCCTGCTGCGCGTCGCCCTCGTTCGCCAACTGCACCAGCAGGGGCCGCAAGTCGAGCACACCGGCTTCGATGCGCCAGCCGTCGGCCGTGGCCGGGGGCCAGCCATGAGCGTCGATCCAGCATGTCGCTTCCTGTTCGAGGCGAATCGCCGCTTCCGCATCCATCTCCATTTTGAGGCACAGGCCGAGCAGGCCGGAGGCGGCGTCGAACAGGCGCCCGGCACTCGAGGTACGCGGACAGTTCACACCTTTCTCCAACATCGCCAGGACGGTTGCGGCCGCCGGTTCGCCGGCAAAGCGGTGCAGCACCTCGTCGCCGCGACCGAGATCGTGCAGCACGGCCGCCGCCATGCGCCAGGGCTCGCGCGCAGCGCGGTCGCCGCCGGGTAAGGCCAGCGGCGCGAGGTGGCCCAACCGCTCGAAGCGCGCGCCATCGACCAGGAGCAGTTCGCCGCCCCAGGGCGCGTTGTCGGTACCGAGCCCGACGCCGTCGAGCGCCAGCCCGATCACCGGACCGAGGTGGCCGTGCTCGGCGCAGACCGAGGCGATGTGGGCGTGGTGGTGCTGCACCGGCAGCGCGATGGCACCGAGTTTCGCGGCGGTTGCCGCAGCCTGGCGCGAGGAATGAAAATCAGGATGCAGGTCGTGGGCGATCACCGCCGGATGGCCCAGCCAGGACCGCAGCTTTTCCGCCTCTTCCTCGTGCGCGATGCAGGCTTCCGGCGTGTTGAGGTCGCCCACCACGCGCGACATCCGCGCCAGCCCGGACTTGACGCCACACAGCGAGTTCTTGAACCAGGCACCCGCCGCCAATACCGGCGCGGCGGTGGCGAAGGGTGCCGGCAGAGCAATCGCGCCGGAATTCATCGAATCGCGGATGCGAGCGTCGGCCCGGCCTTTTGCTGTACCGTCTTTTGCCGTACCGCCTGCTGCGCCCCGCGCGCGATCCAGTCCAGCCACTGTTCCATGCCCTGCCCCGTGGTTGCCGACAGCTGGATCACCTCGATGCCCGGATTGACGCGGCGGGCGAACTCGATCGCGGCATCGACCTTGAAGCTGAGGTAGGGCAGCAGGTCGCACTTGTTGAGCAGCATCAGGGTCGCGGCGCGGAACATGTCCGGGTATTTGATCGGCTTGTCCTCACCCTCGGTGACGGAAAGGATCACCACCTTGTGCGCT
>CAIZHL010000271.1 GCA_903932755.1 uncultured beta proteobacterium | reverse complement strand
GCCACTTCGATATGGCCTCCTACGACCGCTATCTCTCCGGAAAACTCGAGGACTTCGACTATCCCAGGGAACTGGTGGATGAGGCCACCAAAGACCTGCCCAAGGTCGATTGGCCCAAGGCCGCCTGAATCCACCGAAGCGCAGATCCCGGGGCCCTGACCCAGCAGTTCAACTTTCCGATTCCCGCCGGACCGGCTGCCCCGTGACGTCACTCGTCCGCGCAACGACGGACGCTCGGCGCGCCCTGCCCTTCTATCCAGGTCAGTACATCACCCTGACTGACATCCCGACCTATTCCCGGCCCCCGTCGCCGTAGCGCCAGCGCCGACTTTTGGCACCCTTTATTTCCCGGTCAGGTCGATCTCGTCGCGGTGGCCGAGGCCCTTGCTGTTGTCGATGAAGTGGAAGCGCTCGGGCACGAGCCGGAACCAGCGCACTTTGGCCAGCGCCTTGACGATGGCGGGCGGAACAGTGGCGACTGCGCCGATGATCGGGAACTTCTCGCCATACAGATGCTGGGCGCGTTTTTCGTCGTCGCCCTCGAGTTCGACGACGCGACCTTCGAGTTGGATGCCCTTGATCAGCGACCACTCGCGATAGTCTTCCTGGATGGTCACGGCACAGCGCGCGTCCTGGGCCAGGTTGCGGCAGTGTCGCGTGTTCGGCGCGGACAGAAAGATCAGCGAGGCGCCGTCGCTGGCGTAGAACACCGCCGCCGCCCAGGGGCCATCCGCTCCCTGGGTGGCCAGCGTCATGACATGATGCCCGGCGAGGTAGGCGGCCGCCTGCTGCGGCAGCTTGGTTGGCAACTGCGTTGGCAACAGCGCCGGCATCAGGCGGACTCGTTGTGCATCTTCTCGAAAGAACCGATGGCCGGATCGTCAGGGGTTTCCGTACCCCCGTGCAAACGCTTCAGGCGATAGGCGATCTGCGGCCGGGTCAGACCCAGCATGCGCGCCGCGGAAGAAAGGTTGCCGCGTGCCTTGTCGACGGCGGTTTCGAGCAGCATGGCCTCGACCTGGTCGAGCGTCAGCGCGCCGTTGAACACCGCCTCGCGCAGGTCCTTGCCGGTCTCCCAGCAGTTGATGTCGAGGCCGCCGCCGTTACCCAGGCCGAACTCGGGCGGCTGTTCCTCGCTGCATGACATGAACAGGTGGCTTACCTCGATACGCGTGCCGCCGGGCGCAAGGATCACCCCGCGCTCGACGACATTCTGCAGTTCGCGGATGTTTCCCGGCCACGGGTAGGTGAGCAAAGCGCGCTTGGCCTTGTCGGTGAAACCCCGCAATTTCTTGCCGTGAATCGCCGTATGCCGCGCCAGAAAATGCTTGGCCAGCAGCGGGATATCCTGCTTGCGCTCGCGCAAGGGCGGAATGAGTATCGGGTAGGCGTTGAGCCGGTAGTACAGGTCGGAACGGAAACGCCCTGCCTTGACCTGATCCTGCAGGTTGGCGGTGGCCGCCACCAGTCGCACGTTGATCTTGCGCGTCTTCTGGTCGCCGAGGCGTTCGATCTCGCCTTCCTGCAGCACGCGCAAAAGCTTGGCCTGGGCCGAGGCAGGCAGATCGCCGATTTCGTCGAGGAACAGGGTGCCGCCGTCGGCCCGCTCGAAGCGACCCGGACGTGTCACCAGCGCACCGGTAAAAGCGCCCTTCTCGACGCCGAAGAGTTCCGACTCGACCAGTTCGTGGGGGATGGCCGCGCAGTTGACGGCAACAAAGGGCTTGCTGCTGCGCGAACTCATTTCGTGCAGGCTGCGCGCGAAGACCTCCTTGCCGACTCCGGTTTCGCCCTGCAGGAGGACGCTGATGTTGCTGCCGGCGGCCTGCTTGAGCAGATCGTAGGCGGCGCGAAAACCCGGGGAAATCCCGGCAACATCCTCGGGCAACTGGTCGCGGTCGCCGATGGACGAGCGCAGCTGAACCACCTGGGTTTGCAGATCGATGAGCTGGTCGACGATGGATTCGCTGTTGAAGAAACGCATCTGCTCGGCTGCATCGTCCCATTCCTCGGCCGGCTTGCCGATGATGCGGCAGTTGTTGTGGCCCATGCCGGTGCATTCGACCTCCTTGTAGAGGATGGTGCGCCCCATGAAAGCCGAGGTATAGCCGCAGGCGTAGCCGATCTGCGTCCAGCACACCGGTTCGCTGTGGATGCCGTAGTGGTGACGATGCCATTGCCCTTCCCAGGAATGCTCCCAGAGGATCTCGGCGTAGAAGGTTCCGGCGTGCCGGTCGAGTTCCACCTTGACCGGGGTCGCCCGCACGATGCCCTCCAGCGTATGCAACTGCGGGCCGGTCATGAAGGCTTCAAGGTCGGTGGAATCCTCGGCGCGGGTGCGGGCGAGTTCGGCATCGCGCACGCCGGAGGCGTAGCCCATGCGGGTCAGCAGACCCTTGGCGCGGTCCATGCCCAGGGTGTCGATCAGTTCCTTGCGCAATGCCGCCTGCGCCTCGGCGTGCACCAGCAGCATGCGGTGCTCATGCAGCCAGATCTGCCCGGTGTCGGCGCAAAAATGCACGCGCGCGCGCAGATCATCATTGGTAGAACGCCCGACGCTACGGAGTTTGGTCATGGCCTCACTCTCATGTGTCTACTCCTCAATCCTTGATTGT
>CAIZHL010000270.1 GCA_903932755.1 uncultured beta proteobacterium | reverse complement strand
TCGAGCGGCATCTTCACCGGCGACACCTTCGGCATTTCCTACCGCGAACTCGACGTCGATGTCCGGCCGCTGATCATGCCCTCATCGACGCCGATCCAGTTCGATCCGGACGAGATGCGTTCTTCGATCGAGCGCATGCTGTCCTTCAAGCCGGATGCGGTGTACCTGACGCATTTCAGCCGACTCGCGCCGCCGTCCGAACTCGGCCGCGAGGTGCTGCAGCTGCTCGACCGCTATGTCGAAATCGCGCTCGCCGCCAGCGCCGAGGACGACAAGAATGCCGCGATCCATGACGGCCTGAAACGTCTGTTGCTCGACGAGGCGCATGCCCATGGCTGCCGCCTCTCCGACCAGGAAATCCTCGACATCTGGCACCTGGACCTGGAGCTCAACGCCCAGGGCCTGGCGTACTGGCTGGAAGCTCAGGAAGCGGCCTGATCCCTTCGATTACAGGATCTGCGCCGCATCCTCGAAGCCCAGGCGCGGGCCGCGCGGATAGTGGCCGCCGGTTTCCAGGCCATAGCCCATGTTGATAATGAAATTGGACTTCCAGCGCCCGTCGGGAAAGAACTCGGCATCCACCCTGGCCGGGTCGAAGCCGCTCATCGGTCCGCAATCGAGGCCCAGCGAGCGCGCCGCCAGCATCAGGTAGGCGCCCTGCAGCGAGCTGTTGCGGAAGGCCGTGGCCTCCGAGAGCGGCGCATTGCCGGCGAACATCGGCCGCGCGTCATAGGCCTTGAACTGCGTCGGCAGATGGTCGTAGAACTGCGTGTCCATGGCGACGATCACCGTCAGCGGTGCCTTGCGCGTCTTCTCTGCATTGGCGGCGATCATTGCGGGTATCAACCGCTCGCGGGCCGCGGCGCTGTGCAAGAAAACGTAGCGCCCCGGCTGCGCATTCATCGAGGTCGGCCCCCACTTCAGCAGATCGTACAGATCGCGAATCGTCTGTTCACCCACCGGCTGATCGGTGAACTTGTTGAAGGTATGTGCCTCGCGGAAAAGCTGGTTCAGCACGACAGGGGCTAGGGCTGGCTTCATCGATAACTCCGGAACGGTTGAGGAAACAAGGGCAGGCCGCAAGCTTACCAGCCGTCCGACCTCGCCCGCGACGATCCGCCACTGCGGCGATTTGTCGCAATGCAGCACGGAAACCTTTGTCTTCACTTCAATTTCTTGTCCTGAATCAATTACCCGACTACCCCCGTCGGGCTATCTTCGCCGCCACGAGTTTCCGATTCATCCGCGCGCTGCAGCGCGCTCACGCATAAAGGGCAGAACCATGGCGAACAACAACGACGACGATGTTCCATTCATGCAGAAGCTGCTGGACAACCACTTCCTGCTCCTGTTCCTCGGGGTCGCGTCTCCCGGAGTCATCTACATCCTGTGGGGAATCATCGACATCATGAGTGTCCCCCTCGCCAAGTAAGCATTTCAGTCAATCAGGGAGAAATCTATGAGTGCAATCCTGCCGCCGTCAGAGCGGTTGTGGTGGAAACAGCCGATCGCCGGTCAAGAATGGGCCTGGATCGGTATCGCCTTCGTCTGGGCCATGATCATGTTCATCATGATGGTGTATTGGCACATCAACGGTAAGCAGAACCTTTCCAACGAGGTCTACAAGACCACGACGGAGATGTTCCAGGCCAAGACGGATGCCTTCGTCAAGGAAAACACCATCCGCACCGAGACCGAACAGAACATCCCGGTGGTCAAGCCCAACGCCAAGGGCGAGGCCTTCCTGCTGGCGCGGCTGTGGTCCTGGTATCCGATCCTCGAGCTCGAGGCCGGCAAGACCTACAAGATCCACCTCTCGGCGGTCGATTACAACCACGGTTTCTCGCTGCAGCCGACCAACATCAACATCCAGGTCATCCCCGGCTACGAGCACGTGGTCAAGATGACGCCGACC
>CAIZHL010000269.1 GCA_903932755.1 uncultured beta proteobacterium | reverse complement strand
CTGCATGGCGGTGAACAAGGCGGTCAGCCGGTTCGCGGCGCGCGTCTGGTCGTCGGCGGCTTTCGCCAGCAGGCCGGTGAAGATGCCGCGCGGCAAGAGACCTTCGTCTTCGGCGAACATGCAGAACAGGCACTGGATCAGGAAGTGGGCCACGGGCTGCGATTCCAGCCCGCGCTTGCGCATGGTCTCGGCGAGCGCGCCGAACTGGCCGGCGGCTTCTTCGGTGATGGCAGCAAGCGATTTGACCGGGCGCAGCTTTTCCGGCTCGGTGAACACCCAGCGCAGGGTTTGCAGGTTCTCCGGCGTGCCAAGGTCGGCGATGGCGATACGGCGCGGCTGGTCTGGATAGCCGGTGAAGGCGGTGTGGATCTCGATGATCTCGCGGTCGCTGACCACCAGCAGCGGCGGGTTTTCCAGTTCGAGGGCGTAGTCGGTGAGCTGCTTCAGCGCGGCGCGCAGGTCGCGCCCCGGCCGCTTGTTCTCCCAGCCGAAATGGCCGCGCTTCCAGACGTCGGCCCAGCCGTCACCGCCGCTGGCCTTGCCGGCGCCGCGTTCGAAACAATAGTTGTCCGGGTCGCGCGGCTTGTCCACGCCGAGCAGTTCGCACAGGTCGTCGAAATGCCCCTGCGCCCCGGCGCGTTCGGACAGCGGATTGTTTTGCCAGAGGGCGATGAATTGTGCGGGTGTCATTCACGCATTCTGCATTGAATCGGGCCCGCGGTGGGACCGGACCGGATTCGCCTCGCCGTATCGCCAGCGCCGAGTTTTTAAGTGCGCGCCCGGCTCAGCGGCCCCGCGCGAGTTCCGCCACCAGCGCCTTCACCTGCGGATCGTCGGGCAGCGCCTCGGCCAGTTTGCGCGCGTGACCCAGCGCCGCGCGCGTGTCGCCGGCTTCGCGCTCGAAGGACACCAGGGCGCCCAGTATGTCCATGTCGTAGGGATGGCGCCGGTCGGCATCGCGCAAGGCGACGATCGCCTCCTGCCGGCGCCCGGCCGAGTGAAGGGCGACGGCCCAGACATAGGCGTAGCGGGCACGCTCGGGGGCCAGCTTGGCGGCTTGCGCCAGCGAAGCCAGCGCCGCCGCCCTGTCCCCCTTGCGGACTTGCGCCAGCCCCAGTGCGTGCAACAGGTCGGCCGAGCGCGGCAGCCGGGCGAGGCCTTCGCGCAGGCTCGCCTCGACCTCCTGTTCCCGGCCCTGCATCCGCCAGGCATCGGCCAGGTTGACCCAGGCCTGGGCAAACTGCGGGTCGAGCTTCAGGGCACGGCGGAAGGCCGCCACGGCGTCGTCGAAACGCCCGAGGCGAAGGTAGAGGTTGCCCAGGTTGGCGTTGGCCGTCGGCCAGTCTGCCTCCTGCCGCTGCACGGCGATGTACTCGTCCAGCGCGCGCCGGTAAGCGCCGCGCCGCGCTTCGGGCAGCTGACTTTCCGGCACGCCGGCCAGCACGCGCGCGGCTTCGCTGCGCACGCCGCGCACCGGGTCGGCCAGCAGCGGGCCGACGCCGAGGATGCGGTTGACAGGGTCGACCGGTTCGATCATTGCCAGGGCCGCAATGCGAACCTCGGGTTCCGGGTCCTTCAGCAATTCGCGGGCTGACGGCAACAAAGCGGGGCGCATGTAGGGCGCCAGCATCTGCGCCGCCGCCGCGCGCACCAGCGGCGGCTGTGCGGCGTTCCCGGCCAGGGCCAGCAAATCCGGTACCGCCTTGACGCCCTGTGTCGCACCGGCATGCAGGGCCGGGCCGCTGCTCGGCCGCTGCCGCCATTGCTTGCCCAGCCAGCCGTCGACCGCACTCGCCGCCCAGTCGGGGGTCTTTCCGACATGGCATTGGGTGCAGGCATCGGGGCTGCCGAGCCGCTGCGAAAGATCCGGCCGCGGCACGCGCATGGCGTGGTCGCGGCGAGGGTCGATCAGCATGTAGTTGGTGGCCGGCATGTGGCAGGCAACGCAGCGGGCGCCGGCATCGTCGACCTTGTGGAAATGGTGCTGCGGGCCGTCGAAGGCGGCAGCATCGTGGCAACGCGTGCACAGCGCGTTGCCCTCGGTGCGCAATTTGGCCGTATGCGGCTCGTGGCAGTCCATGCAGGTGACGCCGTGCTGGAACATCCGGCTTTGCAGGAAGGAACCCCAGGTGTAGACCTCCTCGCGCTGCTGGCCGTCGGCGTAATAGTTCGGCGCAGTCGGCAAGGCCAGTCGGTGCGTGTCGGCCAGCGGCGCACCGGGCCGGTCGCGATCGCCGAGGGTGCCGCGGCGCGCATGGCAGGCGGCGCAGGCGTTGTTCACCGCCGGGTCAGCCGGACGATCGCGCCATGCGAATCGGGCGCCGGCCTCGGGGAAGGTCCAGGCCTCGCGCCAGCGGCTGGCGGTGGCGTCGGCAAAGCCCTTGCGGTCGTCGGCCGGATAGGGCTTGCTCGCGATCTTGGCCCAATCGACGTGGCGCGCGCCGGGGCCGTGGCAGGCCTCGCAGGACACGTTCAATTCGCGCCAGTGCGTGCGGTAGCTGTTGGTCGCAGCGTCATAGTTCTTGCGCAGGCCGGTGGAGTGGCACTCGGCGCACTGCAGGTTCCAGTTCTGGTAAATCCCGGTCCAGTGCAGCGGGTCCTTGTGGCCGATCTTTTCCTTCGGATAAAGATGGAACCAGCGCTGCCCGCCCGCCGCCTTGGGCCGGCTGTCCCAGGCAATGGAAAGCGCCTGCAGGCGGCCGCCGGAAAACTCGACCAGGTATTGCTGCAGGGGCGTCACGCCAAATACATACTTGATCGGAAAGTCGGCCAGCTTGCCGTCGGCGCCGTCGGTGTTCACATAGAAGGTATCGCCACGCTTGAAGAAGGTGGATACGACGCCCTTGTGGCTGAATTTCGTACCCGTGAAATCGCCCAGCACGGCCTTGTCGGTCGGCGCCTGCATGGCCAGATCGTGGTGTGATCCGCGCCAGGCCTCGACCTCTTTGGCATGGCAGCGGGCGCAGACCGGCGCGCCGACATAGCCGGGCTCAGCGGCCGCTGCCGCGCCGCCAGGTTGCACCACTGCCAGGGCAACCGTGGCAAGGCAGGCGAAGACGAGTTTCAATGTGGACATCGGATGCCGTGCCGGAACGCAAGGCCGCCTGGGGTCAGGAAGGGACGACAAATTCGTGGCGGAACTGCTTGCGCCACTGCCCCGGAGGGATGCCGGAGCGGTGGCGGAAGCGGCAGCTGAAGGTGCTGACTTCGGCATAGCCCATGGCGTTCGCAAGTTTCGCCAGCGGCATGTCGGTTTCGGCCAGCAACTGGCGCGCGCGGACATAGGCCGCTTCATCGGCGAGGTCGCGAAACGTGACGCCCATGGCCGCAAGGCGCCGGTTCAGCGTCCGCCGGTGCATGTCCAGCAGGTCGGCCACCTCGGCCACCGTGCAACGCTCCGTGACCAGCAGCACCTGCAGCAAGCGCCGGATGAGAATGGGGAAAGGCACGCTGGCCTGCTCGGCCGCCGCGAAGGCGCCGTCAGGTGGCGCCGCCGGGCGGGCGAACTGGACGCGCTTGTGCAGGTCGCGCTCGCGGAATACCACGCCGGTATAGGTCGCATCGAAGTTCAGGGGCACCCCGAAGAACTCGATGTAGGGCGCGACATCCCGCGGCTGACGGCGGGCGAAGCCTACTTCAAGCGGTCGCCAGTTCGGCCCGCAGAGGCTGGCGACGATCCGGTGGATGATGCCGACAGCGCCGTCGAGCACGACAGAAACGCCGCAAGGATGGTAGTCGGCGACGAGATAGCCGAAGCAGGCCTTGCCGCCATCCACCGTCAGGAAAGGAACGGCGCCCTGGTCATGCAGATGGAGGTTGCGGATCATCGCCGCGAGCACCGAACCGACCTGAGCACCCTTCAGCGCCCCAAGGCCGACGGCGCCCAGCGTGGCGACACTGGCCTCGTGCGCCAGCAGAAGACCGAAGTGCTCGCAACGGGAGGCGTTTGCGCCAAGCCGGACGAAGCGACACAGATCGGCGAAGGCAATCGGGTTGTCCGGATGGGCGAACAGGTCCGGGTGCAGACCGCATTCGTCGAGCACATCGCCCCAATCGACGCCCAAGCGCGCCAGCACCTGTCGTGATGGGAGCAAGGGTGCAACCCGGATCATGCCTTCGTTCATCGTGCCACTTAACCTATTCATCGCCTGTGTCGGCACCCGCCATGTTGCTGCAATCGCGCCCTGGCGGCAATACTCCGCGCCGGAAATGTCGCAAATTGTCAATGACAGGCACGGTGCGGCCCTCTACTATTCGCACTCCTGTTCGGAATCGGGTCAGGTTCGCTAGACTTCGACCGCCTCCCGCCGTCTCGGGACGCCGTCAACAATGGAGAGCACCTCAATGGTATATACCCGCCGCATCGCCTTCATCGCCCTGCTTGCAGGATTCTGGAGCATTGCCGCATCCGCGCAGCAGGCGGAGGTCAGGCTCGATCGCACTACGCTGCCGATCGCGGAGCCGAAACGGCCCGCCTACTCCGAAATCGACGCGCGCCAGGCCAAGATGCCGCCGCACTTCGAAGTCAAGGCGCCCAAAGGCGCCCCCAACGTGGTGATCGTGCTGATCGACGACCTCGGCTTTGGCGCGACGAGCACCTTCGGCGGCCCGATCAAGACCCCGACACTCGATGGACTGGCGCAGGACGGCCTGCGTTACAACAACTTCCACACCACGGCGCTGTGCTCGCCGACGCGCGCGGCGCTGAAGTCCGGCCGCAACCATCACACCGTCAACATGGGCTTCATCACCGAGATGGCGACGGGTTTCCCGGGGGCGACCGGCCAGATCCCCAATGCCACGGCGCCGCTGGCGGAAACGCTGCGCCTCAACGGCTACAACACGGCAGCCTTCGGCAAGTGGCACGAAACCGCCTCTTGGGAAGCCAGCACTTCCGGTCCCTTCGACCGCTGGCCGACGCGCCAGGGCTTCGACAAGTTCTACGGCTTCCTCGGCGGCGAGACCAACCAGTGGGCGCCCTACCTCTATGACGGCGTCGCCCAGGTCGAATTGCCGAACGACCCGAACTACCACTTCATGACCGACATGACGGACAAGGCGGTGGCCTGGATCAAGTACCAGAAAGCCCTGACCCCCGGCAAGCCGTCCTTCGTCTATTTCGCCCCCGGTGCCACCCACGCACCGCACCACGTCCCGCAGGAATGGATCGCCAAATGGAAGGGCAAGGGCAAGTTCGACCAAGGCTGGGACAAGATGCGCGAGGAAACCCTGGCGCGGCAGATCGCCGCGGGCGTCGTGCCCGCCGGCACCAAACTGGCGCCCAAGCCGCCGGCGATCAAGGACTGGGAGACGCTCTCGGCCGACGAGAAACGCCTGTTCATCCTCCAGGCCGAGGTGTTCGCCGCCTTCGTCGATTACACCGACCACGAGATCGGCCGCATGCTCAAGGCCTTCGAGGCTGTCGGCGAGGCGGACAACACCCTGGTCTTCTACATCGCCGGCGACAACGGCACCAGCGGCGAAGGCGGCCAGAACGGCATGTTCAACGAATACACCTATTTCAACGGCGTACCGGAGAAGGTCGAGGACATGCTCAAGCTCGCCGACAAATGGGGCGGCCCCGAGACTTACCCGCACATGGCGGCTGGCTGGGCGGTCGGTCTCAATGCCCCCTTCGGCTGGATGAAGCAGGTGCCTTCGGACTTCGGCGGCACGCGCAACGGCATGGTGGTGCGCTGGCCCAAGGGCATCAAGGCGAAAAACGAGATCCGCAGCCAGTTCGGCCATGTCATCGACGTCGCGCCTACCGTCCTCCAGGCGGCGGGCCTGCCGGAACCCAAGGTGGTCAATGGCACGAAGCAGATCCCGATGGAAGGCAAGAGCCTGATGTATTCCTTCGAGGATGCCAAGGCCAGGGAACGCCACAGCACGCAGTATTTCGAGATCGCCGGCAACCGTGCGATCTACCATGACGGCTGGCTGGCGCGCACCATCCACCGCGCGCCGTGGGAAGCCAAGGGTCGCCACCCCCTGAACCAGGATGTCTGGGATCTGTACAACGTGCGCGCCGACTTCAGCCTGAACAATAACCTCGCCGCGCAGAACCCGAAGAAACTCAAGGAAATGCAGGCCGTGTTCCTCGCGGAGGCGAAGAAGTATCACGTGCTGCCCATCGACGACAGGGTCTTCGAGCGCCTGGATGCGCATGCCGTCGGCCGTCCCGACCTGATGGCCGGGCGCACTTCGATCACGCTGGGCGAAGGCATGACCGGCATGATGGAAGCCGTCTTCCCCAACGTGAAGAATCGCTCCAAGACCATCACGGCCGAGATCGAAATCCCCGCCGCCGGCGCCAACGGCACGGTCATCGCGCAGGGTGGGCGCTTCGGCGGCTGGTCGCTCTATGTCAAGAACGGCGTGCCGGCCTACGACTACAACTTCCTCGGCCTGCAACGCGTCTCGATAGCCGCCGTCAAGCCGCTGCCGCCCGGCAAAAACACCCTTCGCTTCGACTTCGCCTATGACGGCGGCGGTCCCGGCAAGGGCGGCATGGGCACGCTGCTGGTGAATGGCGAGAAGGTCGCCGAGGGCCGACTCGCCCACACCCAGGCCGGCATGTTTTCCGCCGATGAAACAGCCGACGTCGGCATCGACCTCGGCACGCCGGTGGTCGAGGCGATCGGCGCGGAAGCCAGGTCGCGCTTCACCGGCAAGATTGCCAAGGTCACCGTCGAGACGAAGGACATGAAGCCGGCCGAGAAGGCACAGGACAGTAAGGTTCGCGCGGAAGTCGCGCAGAAGAAGGCGAAGTCGGACTGATCAAGACCTGCACCAAGGCACCCGGCTTCGCCAACAACCAACCGGTCCGGACGATCAACGCCCGGCCGAATCTCAAGCAATGGCCCAGACTGCAGGATGGGGCCACGGTCGAATGAAGTGCAGCACACTCCCTCCCGGGATTTGTTGCAGTTCATGTTCAATGTAGTTCAATTTTCTGGAGAAACCCGTATGCGCAATAAATCAATGATCCTCGGTTCAGTTCTTGCAGGCCTCGCGTTGTCCTTCGCACAAGTGTCGTTTGCGCAAACGGACGGCGCACAACAGAAAGCCGATGCCAAGGCGCAGGCCAGGCAAAAGGCCATGAGCGGGCCGCCGGACGCTACTGCCGAGTTCGATGCGAAACAGCTGCGCCTGATTTTCGGCGGCGCGGAAGGCAAGGGCGTGTTGCACTTCAAGGGCAAGGATTACCCCTTCACCGTGAGCGGAGTCACCGTCGGCGGCGTCGGCTATACCGAAGCTCACGGCACGGCTAACGTCTACTTCCTGAAGAACATCGAGGATTTCCCCGGCAACTATCAAGGCATCGGCGCAGGTGCCGCGGTCGGCGTCAGCAAAGGCGGGAACACTTTCCAGAACATGAAAGAGGTGGTCATCACCACCAAGTCGAAGGGTGAAGGTGCGGCGCTCAATCTGGGTGTCAGCTCGATAAGCATCAAGCTGGTCAAATAACAGGCAGTTTGCACCGGCACTTTCTCCTTGCGGGAAAGTGACCGGACGGATTTGCAAATGCTCGCCGTCCCGCCGGCGCCGACTTTTTGATGACATAGGAACCGCCTAGAGTGTCACCACGCGGCCGCCGTCGAATTTCATGTTGCAGGGCGCTGGCCATCGAATTTTCAGCTCACCCCGAATGGAGCCAAACCATGCGCAACCCCACCCGCAAACTTGCTTTTTTCGGCGCCATCGTCGCAGCGCTGGCTTTCCCCGCGCTGTCGGCAGCGGATCAGGCCGCCGCGGCACCGATCGTCCTCGCCCAGGCGCAGCCGCAGGCCCAACCGACGCCGCAGCAGCGCGCGGCCATGCTCAAGCAATGGCTGCAGGCCAGCGAGCAGCAGATGCGCGCCTACGAGTGGATCGAAACCACCGTCGTCAGCAAGGATGGCGAGCAGAAGTCGAGCACGCAAAAGCGCTGCTATTACGGCGCCGACGGCAAGGTGCAGAAGGTCGTGCTGAACAAGACGACAGAGGAGAAGCCGACGCCGGGGATTCTGCCGCTGGGCAGGATCGTGAATCGGGTCGCGGAACACAAGAAGGAAGAAATGACGGACTACATGAAGGGCGCGGCGGAACTCGTGCACAAGTACGTGCCGCCGGTGTCCGGCCTCATCCAGCAGTCGATCAATGCCGGCAAGATGGGCATGCAGATGCTGGAGCCGGGACGGCGCGTGCGCCTGACTTTCGGCGACTATCTGAAGCCCGGCGATTCACTCGGCGTGGATATCGAACTGCCGACCAACCGCCTGCTCGCCGTTGCCGTCGCCACCTATCTCGACAGTCCGGGCGACGCCGTCGCGCTTGACGTCACGATGTCGGTGCTGCCCGACGGCACGATCTTCGCCGCGCGCACCAGCCTCGCCGCCAAGGCCAAGAGCCTGAACGTCGTGGTCGAGAATTCCGGGCATCGTCGCATCACCCAATGATCGGAACGCGCCGCAGGTCCGGGCATCGCGTATCGCACCATGCACTTGCATCATTGACGGGGAAAAATCCATGCTGAAGAAGTCCTTGCTACTGGCAACATCGCTGGCCGCCACGGCTGCCTGGGCCCAGGCACCGCAGCCGGCATCCACCCCAACCGCGCAAACGCTCGTGCTGGCGTCCGACTCGCAGCGCTTCGCCCATGACCGCCTGCTTGAAATGGCGCGGTTTCTGGGCAAAACCCAACGCTTCGGCGTTGCCTTGCGAATCAACTACGACGCGGTTCAGTCCGACGGCCAGAAAATCGAATTCGGCGAAGTGCGCGATGTCGCCGTCGCACGACCGAACCGCGTCCGCGTCGCCGAATCCTCCAGCGACGGCAGCAACAGCCTGATGCTGTTCGACGGCGAGCGGATCACGGTCAGTTCCAGGGACGGCGGGAGCGTCCTTTACGCACAAACCGTTCAGCCCGGCGACATCGACGCTACCGTGGTGCACTACGTGCGCGACCTCAAGCTGCGCCTGCCCCTGGCGCCGATTCTCATGTCGCGCCTGGCGGATGAACTGCAGCGGCGCCTGACCGCCATCGACTACGTCGAGCGGTCGTCGCTCAATGGCAAGCCCGTGCATCACATCGCCGGACGAACCGCGGCGGTCGACTTCCAGGTCTGGATCGCCGACGACAAGAAACCCCTGCCCCAGCGCATCGTGATCACTTACAAGACGGAAGTCGGCCAGCCGCAGTTCCGCGCCGACTTCAGCAAGTGGAATCTGTCGCCCAACTTCGACAAGGCCACATTCCGCTTCAAGCCCGCGGCGAATTCTTCGCAGATCATGTTTGCCGTGCAAGTCCCGCCGGAGCTCATCGACACGCGCGGCGCGCCCACCAGTGCCAAAGGAGAGCAGAAATGATGACCAGGAGACCTCGGATGCGTGTTTCACCGCTCGCCGCGCTGGTCGCACTTCTGTTCATCGGAAGCGCTGCGATCCCCGAAGCAGCGGCCCGTGGTGGAGGCGGCGGTGGCGGCGGCGGCGGTCACAGCTTTAGCGGCGGTGGTGGCGGCGGCGGCGGCAGTGGCGGTGGTTTTTCACGCCAGGGATCTGCCTCGGGCGGCAGCTTCGGCGGCGGTTCCGCCGGAGCACAAAGCTCACGCGGCGCCGGCGGCGGGGCATCCCCGGCCGGCGCGGCCCATGCCCAGAGTGCCAGCGGCGGCACGGCCGCGGCGCAGGCGGGATCGGGGCAGGCCTCTGCGGCCACGGCGGCCAACCAGCAAACGCGCCAGACGTCGGCAAGCAGCATGCAAACGCAGGCGGCCAGCCAGCAGTCTTCGCGCCAACAGGCCTATTCATCGACCAGCACGACGAACCAGGCGCAACGGCAGGACGCTTCGGCGAGCAACCAGCAGAGCCGGCAGACCACGTCCACATCGAATCAGCAGTCCCGGCAGAGTACCGCCACCACGGCCCAGTCGAGCCAGCAGGCGGCTTATGCGCCGCCTCCGGGCTACTATCCGCCGCCCGCCTACTATCCGCCGGCGGCAGTCCACTATGACAACTGGGACAACAACGAGGCCGCCGCCGGATTTGTGGTCGGCGCCGTGGTAGGTGCCGCCGCCGCATCGGCATCGAAACCGCCGCCGCCCCCGACCACGGTCGTCGTGACCACGCCCGCTCCGGCACCACAGCCCGCTCCGCCGCCGGCCGCGCCGGCACCGCCCCCGGCCAATGCTTCGCTGCCCTGCCCGCCGGACGTCACCATGGTCAACGGCGTGACGTATTTCCGCTGCGGCGCAAGCTACTATATGCAGGTGTATGGTGCCTCGGGCCCCATATTCATGCCCGTTCAGCCGCCGCAGACCGCGG
>CAIZHL010000268.1 GCA_903932755.1 uncultured beta proteobacterium | reverse complement strand
ACAGCCCGAGTTGCTTGCGGATGCCCAGCAGGCCGCGTTCCGGCCGCTGCTCGCGCGGATTGTTGTCCCATTGCGGACCACCGACGGCGCCAAGCAGGACGGCATCGGCCGCCAGCGCGAGCTTCTGGGTCGCGTCGGGATAGGGGCTGCCGGTCGCATCCACGGCACAGCCGCCCAGCAGGGCTTCTTCCATTTCAATCTTGAGGTCCAGCGCCTGCAGGACGCGCACGGCCTCAGCCATGATTTCCGGCCCGATGCCGTCACCGGGGAGAACACAAATCTTCATCAGATATCCTTCAGGCAAATAGCCAGGGCTGTTCGTTGCGGCGCCGGGCCTCGAACTCGCGGATCTTTTCCGCATGGCGCAGGGTCAGGCCGATGTCGTCCCAACCGTTGAGCATGCACTCCTTGCGGAAGGCATCCACCTCGAAGCGAATCGCATGGCCGTCGGGCCGCACGACCGACTGGGCGAGCAGATCGATGGTCAGGCGGTAGCCCGGCGTATGCTCGGTCAGGCCGAACAGCGCATCGATTTCCGCCTTGGGCAGAACCACCGGCAGCAGGCCATTCTTGAAGCAGTTGTTGAAAAAGATGTCGGCGAAGGATTCGCCGAGAATGGCGCGGAAGCCGAAGTCGTATAGCGCCCACGGCGCGTGCTCGCGCGACGAGCCACAGCCGAAGTTGCTGCGCGCCAGCAATATCGACGCACCCTGGTAACGGTCCTGGTTGAGGACGAAATTGGGGTTTTTTGCCCGCTTCGAACTGTCCTGCCCCGGTTCGCCATGATCCATGTAGCGCCACTCGTCGAAGGCGTTGGGACCGAAACCCGAGCGCTTGATCGACTTGAGGAACTGCTTGGGGATGATGGCGTCGGTATCGACGTTGGCACGATCAAGCGGGGCCACCAAACCGTCCAGCTTGATGAACTTCTCCATTACTTCGCTGCCTTCTCGATGGCTTCGCCACCTTTCTTGACGTCCTTGCCGATACCTTCAACGGTATTGCAGGCAGACAGGGCCAGCATCATGACGAAAGCGACAAACACTCGAAACATGGACCTCTCCTTATGACAATTCACGAACATCGGCAAAACGGCCGGCTATCGCTGCGGCGGCGGCCATCGCCGGACTGACAAGATGCGTGCGGCCGCCGGCGCCCTGGCGCCCCTCGAAGTTGCGATTCGACGTCGACGCGCAACGCTCGCCCGGATTCAGGCGGTCGTCGTTCATCGCCAGGCACATCGAACACCCGGGGTGCCGCCACTCGAAACCGGCGGCGATGAAAATCTTGTCGAGGCCCTCGGCCTCGGCCTGCGCCTTGATCAGACCCGAACCGGGCACCACCAGCGCCAGCTTTACATTGGCGGCAATCCTTCGCCCTCTGGCCACTACTGCCGCGGCGCGCAGGTCCTCGATGCGGGAATTGGTACAGGACCCGATGAAAACCTTGTCGATCGGTATCTGGTCGATGCGCATGCGCGGCGTCAGACCCATGTACTGCAGCGCCCGCGCAATGCCTTCGCTCTTGACCGGATCGCTGAAATCCTCGGGCGCCGGCACGGTGCCGTCTATCCCGGTCACCATTTCCGGCGAGGTGCCCCAGGTCACCTGCGGCACGATCCGGCCGGCATCCATTTCCACCACGGCGTCGAAACGCGCGTCCGCGTCGGATACAAGGGTGCGCCAGAAAGCTACGGCCTTGTCCCAATCGTCGCCCTTCGGAGCGAAGCTGCGGCCCCTGAGATAGGCGACGGTCGTTTCATCCGCAGCGACGAAACCAACCCGGGCGCCCGCCTCGATCGCCATGTTGCAAACGGTCATGCGCCCTTCCATCGACAGGGCGCGGATCGCTGCGCCGCCGAACTCGATGGCGTAACCGTTGCCGCCGGCGGTGCCGATGCGACCGATCAGGGCCAGAACTAGGTCTTTCGCCGTAACGCCAGCGCCGACTTTTCCGTCGATCCTGACCAGCATGGTCTTCGACTTCTTCTGCAGCAGGCACTGCGTCGCCAGCACATGCTCGACTTCCGAGGTGCCGATGCCGTGGGCAAGGCAGGCGAAGGCGCCGTGCGTCGAGGTATGCGAATCGCCGCAGACCACGGTCATCCCGGGCAGCGTGGCGCCGTTCTCCGGGCCGACGACATGCACGATGCCCTGGCGCTTGTCCTTGAACGGGAAGTAGGCCAGCGCCCCCACTTCGCGGATGTTGGCGTCCAGCGTTTCCACCTGCTGGCGCGACACCGCGTCGGTAATGCCGAGTTCCCAATGCGAGGTGGGCGTGTTGTGATCGGCCGTGGCGACGATCGACGAAACCCGCCAGGGCTTGCGCCCAGCGAGCTTCAGGCCTTCGAAAGCCTGCGGGCTGGTGACTTCGTGCACCAGGTGGCGATCGATGTAAAGCAGTGCCGTTCCGTCTTCTTCGACATGAACGACATGGCTGTCCCAGAGTTTTTCGTAAAGCGTTCTTGGCATGGTGTGCATTGCAACGGCGCGGGTCGAGGATTATCGCACAGGCGCGCCCTGCGAATCACCCGGAACCCCGTGCCAGACCAGAATCAGGCCGGCCAGGGCGAGTGCCGACGCGGCACTGAAGGTGATCGCCGCGCCGGCGCTTTCCCACAGGGCACCGGCCAGCAAGGCGCCGCAGAGGCCGCCGGCGCCGTATGCGACGCTGCCGTAAAGCGCCTGCGCCCGCGCCTGCTGGCCGGGCAAGAACCACCTGTTGAGGGCCGCCATGGTGGCCGCATGATGGGCGCCGAAGCTGGCCCCGTGCAGCAACTGCGCCAAGACCAGAAGGGCGAGGAAATCGACGGCCCAGCCGATCATCAAGAAACGCAGCACCGCCAGGGCGAAACAGGCGAGCAGGATGCGGCGCAGTGAAATCCGCAGCGAAATTCGCGGCATCAGCAGAAACACCACGATCTCCGCCACCACGCCGAGCGTCCACAGCATGCCGACCAGCGTCTTGCCGTAGCCGTGCGCCACCAGGTGGATCGAGTAGAAAACGTAGAGGGCGCCGTGCGCCGCGGTCATCAGCAAGCCGGCGGCGAGCAGGAAGACCACCTTGCGCTGGCGCAGCACGGCGACGATCGGACCCGCAACCAGGTCGGCGTGCCCCTTCACTTCACGCAGGGTCAGGGCGCTCAGCAAGGTGCCCAGCAGCAGCGCCCAGCTCACCCAAAGCTGCGAAGCGATCGGCGCCGCATCGAGCAGCAGGCCGACGCCCATTACCGCGGCGATGAAGCCCACCGAACCCCAGAGCCGGATACGGCCGTAGCGCTCCGGATGTTCCGCCAGGTGCCCCAGCGTCAATGCTTCCACGAGAGGCAGCGAGGCGCTCCAAAAGAAGTGAAGGATCGCCATGCCGACGAACAGGCCGACGAAATCCTCGGTCAGGAAGACCACGCAAAAGCTCGCCAGCGCGGCCGCCGTCGAACCGACCACGAGGCGTACGCGCCGCCCGCCGCGGTCGGCGAGCCAACTCCAGAGCAGCGGCGACAACAGCCGCATCAACTGTCCGAGCGACATCAGCACCGCGATGCGGCCGGCTGAAAGTCCTATGGATTGCAGGTAGAGCGCGAAATACGGCAGGAAGGCGCCGATGAACGCGAAATACCAGAAATACCAGACGGCCAGGCGGCCGTGCGGCAGGATGGTCAAGCTTGGTGTTT
>CAIZHL010000267.1 GCA_903932755.1 uncultured beta proteobacterium | reverse complement strand
GCTTCGACCAGTTGCCTTCGAGCCCCAGACGCTTGAACTCGGCGCGCTGGATGTCGTTCCATTTCGCGGCGATGTCGCGACACTCCTTGCGGAACTCGACGATCGGCACCGCGTCCTTGTCCTTGCCCTTGGCGCGATACTCCTCCTCGATCTTCCATTCGATCGGCAGGCCGTGGCAGTCCCAGCCCGGCACGTAGGGCGCATCGAAACCGGCCAGCGTCTTGGAGCGGACGATGATGTCCTTGAGAATCTTGTTCACCGCGTGGCCGATGTGGATGTCGCCGTTGGCATAGGGCGGGCCGTCGTGGAGGACGAAGCGCGGGCGCCCCTTGGCGGCGGCGCGAATCTTCTGGTACAGCTTCTGCTCCTGCCACTGGGCGATCCAGCCCGGTTCCCGCTTGGCGAGGTCGCCGCGCATCGGAAACGCCGTATCGGGCATGTTGAGTGTCTTGCGGTAATCAGCCATGGGTCTTGCCATCGTTAACGTGGAATACATTGGCAAGCGCGCCGGGTAACAATCGAGCGCAGCGAGCCAGGCAGTAAGCCCCCCGCGAGGGGCGAGGCGGGGTTTCGCAACGCATGCGTTGCGCCGCCGCAGCCGGCAGGCAGTGCAATGCCTGCCGTGGGCCGCGGAGCGGATGGGGGGGCGGGCAAAATTTACCAGCCTGTGGCGTAACGAAGGCCATGAATTTCATGCCTCGGGGGCGCTCATCGAAGCCACGGGCGTTGAACGGGTAGCGAAGTAGGTGCGCACGTCTGCGACGTCGCGGGCGATCTGCGCCTTGAGCGCGTCGAGGGACTCGAACTTCGCCTCGTTGCGCAGCTTGTGCAGGAAATTCACATCGACATGGCGGCCGTAGATGTCGCGATCGAAATCCAGCAGATGGACTTCCAGCACGGGCTTCAGCCCTTCCGCCACGGTCGGCCGCACGCCGATGTTGGCGGCCCCCGGCAGCGGCCGTTCATCGATGCCGGAAACGGTCACCGCAAACACCCCCGAGAGTGGCAGGCGCTTGCGCCGGACCTGGATGTTGGCGGTGGGAAAGCCGATGGCACGGCCGATCTTCTTGCCGTCCATGACGCGGCCGGCGATGACGAAGGCGCGCCCCAGCAGTTCCTCGGCGTGTTCGATGTTGCCTGCGGCAAGAGCATCGCGCACCGCGGAACTGGAAACGCGGATGCCGCCGAAATCGACGGTGTGCATGGCCTCGACGACGAAACGGTGTTCCTGCCCGGCGCGTTGCAGCAGGGCGAAATCACCGCCGCGTGCCTTGCCGAAGCGGAAGTCGTCGCCGATGATCAGGTGCCGCACCGAAAGGCCGCGCACCAGGATTTTCTCGATGAACTGCTCGCCCGTCAGCGCAGCCAGCTTGCGGTTGAAGCGGCAGACATGGACGCGATCTACCCCGCACTCCGCCAGCAGTTCGATCTTGTCGCGCAGGCTGGCCAGTCGCGCCGGGGCCTGCTCCGGGGCGAACAACTCGCGCGGATGCGGTTCGAAGGTGAGCACCGTCGCCGGCAACGCGAGTTCGCGCGCCTTGGCCGTCAATTCGGCGAGCAGTGCGCGATGGCCGCGATGCACGCCATCGAAATTGCCGATGGTAAGCACCGTGGACGTCGTCGCCCGCTCGGGAACACCGCGAAAAACCAGCATGGGCTTGAGGCTGCAGGGAAAGCGGACGATTATATCAAGCTAAGCGCACGCGACCTGAACCAGAAAGGCGTCACCACATAGACACAGAGGCACAGAGAGGGGCTGGCAATACCTCGCTTTTCCTCTGTGTCTCTGTGTCTCTGTGGTTCAAAAAAGTGTTTTGATCAGTCCAGGCGCGCCAGCTTCGATTTCGCCAGCGGCGGGTTCTTTGCGAAGTAACGGCGGATGCCGCGCAGGATGGCCTCGGCCATCTGGTCCTGATAGGCCTCGTCGTTGAGGCGCTTCTCTTCCTCGGGATTGGAGATGAAGGCCGTCTCGATCAGGATGGACGGAATATCGGGGGCCTTCAGCACCGCGAAGCCGGCCTGTTCCACGTGGGCCTTGTGCAGGGTGTTGATGCGGCCCAGTTCGCCCAGAACATGATTGCCCAGCTTGAGGCTGTCGTTGATGGTTGCCGTCTGCGACAAGTCG
>CAIZHL010000266.1 GCA_903932755.1 uncultured beta proteobacterium | reverse complement strand
GTACTTGAGGATGCGCATCGAGGGAATGGCATAGACGATGACCTGACCCGACTGGCCGCCCGAGCTGAAGGCGACGAATTCGTCGCGCTTGCCGGTTGGCACATAGGTCTTCGCCGCTGCCAGCAGATCCTGCTGGCTCAGGCCGCGCGCTTTCAGCACGTCCTGCAGGGTGTCGGCCGACCAGGCGGTCGCCGCCATGCCCATCCCCGCCGCCAACAGCAGCGTGGTGGCTTGCTTGCTAAACTGTTTCATGTTTTTTTGCTCCCATTCCGGTTGATACTTCTGATCACTGCTTTGTCTGCATCCAACATCGGCGCGCCGCCACATCGCCCTGCGGCAATTTGTCGCACTTTGACGCGGAACACCCCTCCTCGGCCTTGACCTGAATCAATCCGCCCGACGCAATCGATCGAATCGCCCTATACATGGATAAGCAATGACCGACGAATCCTCGCGCGCATCCGGTTCCAGCCTGGTCACGCTGGCGATGATCGCCCTCCTGGTCGGGATCGCAGCGGCCGGCTATTACTGGTCGCCGCTACTGCTACCCAAGGCCGACGTCACGGCGCCGCCGCAGGCCGGCTGCGACCTGCAGCGCCAGACCTGCGCCGCCGTCCTGCCGGACGGCGCGCGCATTGAACTGTCGATCGCGCCGCGGCCGATTCCGATCCTGACGCCGCTGCGCGTCGAGGTCGTGATCACCGGCCTGCAGGCCGGCAAGGTGGAGGTCGATTTCGCCGGCGAAACCATGAACATGGGATACAACCGGACCTCCCTCGCTGCAAACGGCGGCGGCCGCCACATCGGCGAAGCCTTCCTGCCGGTCTGTGTCTCGGGCGGAATGAACTGGGTGGTGACGGTACAGGTCGAGACCGGCCGGCAGCGGATCGCCGTGCCCTATCGCGTCGCCGTCGGTTTTTGACTCTCTACTGCTTGGCCGGACGCTTGAGCAACTTGCGTTGCAGGGTGCGCCGATGCATGTTGAGCGCCCGCGCGGTGGCCGATATGTTGCCCTGGTGCTCGCGCAGTACGCGCTGGATGTGTTCCCATTCCACGCGGTCCACCGACATCGGCACCGCCGGCGGTGCCGCGTCCGCGACCGCCGGTTCGGTACCCGGGGCATGGCCGAAGGCCCGCAGCAGCGTATCGACATCCACCGGCTTGGCGAGGTATTGCACGGCACCCAGCTTGATCGCGTCCACCGCGGTGCTGATGCTGGCGTAACCCGTGAGCACGACGATGCGGCATTCGGGCACGGCCTTCCGCAATCGCGAGATCAGCGCCATCCCCGATGCGCCATCGAGGTTGAGGTCGAGCACGATCCAGTCCGGCGCCGCTTCCTGCGCCCGTTCCAGCGCAGCGTCCTGAGTTGCGGCAACGAACACTTCGTGCCCGCGCCGCTTCAGGGCCCGCGCCAGGGTGGTGCTGAAAGTCGCATCGTCCTCGACCAGCAGTATCGTTTCGTTCATGTCCCTGCAGCCTCCCTGCTGCCTGCCAACGGCAATTCGATGCGCACGCGCGCACCGCCGGCGGGCGGGTTGTCGAGCGCGATGCTGCCGCCGCAGTGCTCCACCGCGGAAAAGGCCAGCAGCAGGCCGATGCCGGCGCCACCGTGGCTGGCAGGCAAGGCCTCGCGGCCGCCGCGTCGCAGTGCCTCCGCGGCGAACCCCGGCCCTGCGTCGCAGATCGTCAGCCGCAGCCATGCGGCATCCCAGTCCAGTTCGACGCGAATGTCGCCGGCGGCGGCGTCCGCCGCGTTGTTGAGCAGGTTGCCGACCGCCTGCTCCAATGTTGGATCGAAGGCCTGGCGAGGCACCGCGGTGCGACCCACAACATGGAAGGTCGCACTGGCCCGCGGCCGCATCGCCTGCCACCGCGCCAGCACGCCACGCAGCCAGTCGGCGGCATCCTGCGCCTGCAGCGATTCCGCGCGCGCCGCACCGCTGCGTTGCGCCATGCCGCTGATGATCCCCTTGCACAGGGCGACCTGCTCGCGCACCAGAGCAAGGTCGGCGCGCGCATCGGGATCGAGCGCGGGGTCGCGTTCCAGTTCGCCGACCAGCACCGCGATGGTCGCCAGCGGCGTGCCAAGTTCATGCGCGGCCCCGGCGGCCAGCCCCCCCAGCGCCACCACGCGCTCGTCGCGCAGGGCCTGCTCGCGCGCGGCGGCGAGGCGACTGTCACGTTCGCGGATCGAGGCGGTCATGCGCGCCACGAACCAGGCGATCATCGCGGCCGACACGACGAAGGTCAGCCACATGCCCGCCAAGTGCAGGCGCGCGGCACGCTCGACGTCGTCGATGGCGAGCGGCAGGTAGAAGTGGGTCAGCATCGAATAGGCCAGCACCGCCAGCATCGTCACCACCGCCGTCAGCCGCCCCGGCAGCGACAGTGCGGCCACCGCGACCGGGATCAAGAGCAGGGAGATCAGCGGATTCGCCGCGCCGCCGGAAAGATAGAGCAGCACCGTCAGTGCCGTCAGGTCGACGCAAAGCTGCCCGAACAGTTCGCCGGCGGGCACGGCCACCTGCGGTGAGCGCCACTGCAGCCAGGCGTTGAAGCCCGCCAGCGCGGCAAGCACCGCCAGCATCGGCGGCAAGGGCAAAGCCAGGCCGAGAAAAGTCGGCGCTGACGACACGGCGATTGCGGCCGCCAGCAACAGCCACCAGCGCAGCAGGATGCTGCGGCGCGGGTCGAGGTAGGGATTGGCGCCGGCGTCGGCGACCGGGAATGCAGGCATCCGCCGATTATCCGACACAGATCAAGGAAAAGTGCATCCACCGTCTGCGACAATCGGTCGCATCACCAAGGAATGGATGAAACACGATGAAGCAATGCCTGCTGTTGCTGCTGGTCGCCATGTGCGGCCTTGCCTGCGCGCAAAACCTGGAGAAGGGCAAGGAAATCAACAGCACCTGCGCCGGCTGCCACGGCGAGCAGGGTCAGGGCGGCTCGCGCGGCGAGTACCCCCGCCTGGCGGGTCAGAGTGCGAAGTTCCTCGAAGCGCAGCTCAAGGCGTTCCGCAACCGTACCCGGGTGAATATCCCGATGTATCCCTATACACAGGAGCGCGAACTGCCCGATGAGGACATCAAGGACGTCGCCGCCTACCTTGCGTCGATCGAGTTGCCGACCCAATGGCCGGTGTTCAAGGACACGGACGACGCCCTGACCCGCCTGACCCTGACCGAACGCGTCATGATCATTCCGCGCGTGCCGGGCAATCTCGCCAACGGCGAGGCGCTCTATCAGAAGCAGTGTGTCACCTGCCATGGCAAGACCGGCATGGGGCGCGGCATGTTCCCGATGCTGGTCGGGCAGTACACCAGCTACCTCAAGCGGCAGATGGAGAAATACGTCAAGGGCGAACGCCCGCACGACGAGGAAGCGGTTGGCGGCCTGCTCGACAAGCTGAAGGAAGACGACCTGCAAGACATCCTGGCCTACATCACCACGCTGCAGGACCAGAAATAACCCGCCCCTACAGCACCGACTTCAGCTGCATGTCTTCCTTGATGATGTGATCCACCAGCCAGTGGCGGAGCAAGCCTACCAGGACATCGCGGGCTTCTTCCGGCACCGCGAGCGTGGTGTGTGCATCCCCTTCCTTCAAGTCGAGGATAGGCTGCGCCGCCTGCTTCAATTGTTCTATGAGTTCCAGGTGGGCCACCTTGTGCAAGTCGTAGTGGGCATACGAGGCCTCGATCATCAGGCGCTCTTCGAACGAAAAATGTCGCCGCGTATACGCGGTAAGGTCGTCGATCGCGTTGTACAGCCGGCTCAGGGTATGCTCGCCGGTCAGTGCCGTTTCGACGTCATTTATGAGATCGATCAGGTGCCGATGATCGTTATCGATCTGCTTGTAACCTATGCTGAACGCATCGCGCCAAACAATGGGCATCGTGTCCTCCCCTGGAATTTCGAGCACGCCCCGCAACACCGACGGCCCGCGTCGATCAAGGGGCCAACGATAACATCCATGCCTACCGCATTCAACAGCGTTGTGGCCCTGGGTCGCGACGGAAAGTCTCCGGTTTCGCGCCCAACGCAATTTCCGGATTGCCTGATAACCGCAGCGACGGCCCTCCAGCAGGTCGCTGCCGTGCCGATGCGCGGGGCCACCCGCTTCCTGATCACCCCGCGATGCGCAACCCGGTCTTCTTGAGGATCGCCGTGCTGTAAAGGATGTCGTGCCCACGGCAGGCGTCGCCCAGCAGAAGATCGATCTCGGCAACGCGGGCGGCTACCTCCTCGCGGCTTTGGCTATGCACCATCGCGAACAGGTTGTACGGCCAGTCCGGCAGGCGCCGCGGGCGGCGGTAGCAATGGGTGACGAAATCCAGCGCACCGACCCGCGCGCCCAGTTCGTCGATGCGTGCATCGTCGACATCCCACACCGACATACCGTTGGCCGTGTAGCCGATGGCGTAATGATTGGGTACGGCGCCGATGCGGCGGATCACGCCGACTTCCAGCATGCGGCGCAGGCGGGCGATGACCTCGTTGCCGGTGATCCCGAGTTCGCCACCGATCGCGTCATACGGACGCGGCACGCGCGGCAGGCCGCCCTGCGTGGCGACAATCAGGCGCCGGTCGAGCGCGTCGAGTTCGGGCCTGGACGCTTCAGGCATGGAGCTTCATCTCCACAAAGTATTCGCGTTCCTTGGGGAAGGGAAATACCGGCAGCCCGGTCGCCGCCTCGATCGCCGCTACGGTGCGGGCGATGCCCTCGGGCGTCGCGGTCGCCAGCACGAACCACATGTTGAGGGCGTGCTCGCGGCGGTAGTTGTGCGCCACCTCGGGAAAGGCATTGACCTCGGCTGTAACGCGTTCGAAATCCGACTCCGGCACCTTCATCGCGGCGAGGACGAAGGCGCCGCCGGCGCGCTCGATCTGGAACATCGGTCCGAAGCGCGTCAGCACGCGGCGTTCGAGCATGGCGTCAAGGCGCTGCAGCAGTTCGGCTTCACTCAGTCCCAGGGCGTCGGCAACCTGGCGATAGGGCTCCGCCACCAGCGGGAAGTCGCCCTGCAGGGCGTTGATGATGCGGCGGTCGATCGCGTCGGGTTCCGCCGCCGCGACGGTACGATCAGGCAAGGCCGGGCTCGACCAGGCGGTGATCCGCCACCGGGTCGGAAAAATAGCGCGCGCCGCATTGCTTGAAACGCCGCGTCGAGAACAGCGCCGTCGCCGGCACTCCGGCAATGGCGGCGAGGCGCTCGATCACCGGCCGCGCCTCTTCGCGCGAACGGCCATGCACCATGCAGTAAAGGTTGTAGGGCCAGTCGGGCAGGCTGCGCCGGCGCCGGTAGCACAAGGTGACGCCGGGCTCGGCGGCAAGCCGCGCGCCGATGCCATCGACCACGTCGTCGGGCAGGTCGAATACCACCATGGCATTGGACCGATAACCCAGTTCGTGATGGCGCACGACGACGCCGAAGCGCTTGATCATGCCCTCCTGGATCATGCCTGCGATGCGCGCCAGCACCTCGTCCTCCTCCATGTACAGGGTTTCGCCGAGTTGGCGGAAGGGCCGCGGCATGATCTCCAGCCCCGGCTGCAGCGCCGCTATCAGGCGCTTCTCTTCGGCATCCGGCTGGCGTGCGGAAACGTCGGCGACAGGTGCGACCGACTTGTGGCCGGAGGCGAGGTCGAAACCGAGATCAATGTGGAATTCGTTCTCCAGCGGCAGTGCGATCACCGGACAGCCGGTGTCGCGCTCGATCGCTGCCAGAACGGCGGACAGGACCGCCTGGTCGGCGGCGGTGGCGACGAACCAGAGGTTGTAGCGGTGTTCGCGCTGATAGTTGTGATTCACTTCCGGCCGCGCACTGACCAGGGCGGCAATCTCCTCGATGCGTTCCGGCGGCGCCGCCAGCGCGGCCAAGGTCGAAGCGCCGATGCGGCGCGGCGCGAACACGGCGCCGACGCGACTGATCGCACCACGCGCCTGCAGGCGGCGCAGCGTAGCGAGCACCGCCGTCTCGCCAGCGCCGACTTTTCGGGCGACTTCGGCAAAAGGCTGGGCGACGATGGGAAAGTCGCGCTGCCAGGCGTTGAGCAGCGCGTATTCGAGCGGCGAGTAGGGCGAGTCCATGGTCAGAATCCGATGCGTGCGGCGCGACTGGTGAAAAAGATGCCGGAGGGAGCCTCGGCGGGAATCTCGCCAAGCCTGGCGAAATTGCGCGTGCCGTAGATCACGACGCGATTGTCGTCGCGCGCCGAGAGCCAGACGGCCTCGCCGCGCGGCGTGAATTCCATGTGCAGCACGGCCTTGCCCGGCTGCAGTGTCTGCACCACTTTTCCGGTCAGGGTATCGATGACCTGCACCCAGCCGTTGTCGGGGAAGGCGAAGTTCACCCAGATATGCCGTCCGTCGGGGCTGGCCATGACGAACACCGGCTGGCCCTTGACCGCGACGCGTCCTGTTTCCTGCCAGGTCGTGGCATCGGCCACCAGCACCTCGTGGCGGCCGATCGCCGGCAGCCAGGCGCGACCCGCGGCGACGGACCAGCCGCGCAGGTGCGGCATCTTGAATACCGGCAGCTTTTCTTCCCCGCGGCCGTATTTTTCCAGGATCTTGCGCGCGCCCTTTTCCGGCTGCCAGAGATCGAGCAGCGCGATGCCGTCCTCGCCGAACAGGCCGGCGAGGTAGTGGCGACCATTGGGGGTGACGAGCCCGTCGTAGGGCTGCAGGCCTGCCGGGTAGCGCTGAGTAACCGGCTTCCGCGGATCGGAGAAATCGCTGACCCAGATCTCGCCGCCGTCGAACAGCGCATAGGCGAACTTGTTGCCCGGCACGTCGGCGAGGCCGACCACTTTGGAGAACTGGCCCGGCGCATATTCGGCCGGCACTTCCGACAGCAGTTCGAGGGTATCGGCATCGAAGGCCTTGATCCCGCCCGGCGTGTAGTTCTGCGCGACGACGATGCGGCCATCCTGCGAGATCGAGCCGCCGATGGCGTTGCCCGACTGGATGATGCGCTTGACGATGCGTGCTTCGAGCAGGTCGATCTTGGTCAGGCCGCCGTCGCGGCCGAAGATGAAGGCGTAGCGCGCATCGCGCGAATACACCACCGAGGCGTGCGAGAGGTCGCCAAGATCGCCGATGCGTGCATAGGCGGAACGCGAGGAGGTATTCACCAGCGTGACATGGCCGCTGGCGCGTTCGATGACCAGCCCGAGGTCGCCGGTACCGCGCACCTGGGTTCCGGCGCAGGCGCCGAGCAGCAGCGCCAACAGGCCCAGCAACAAG
>CAIZHL010000265.1 GCA_903932755.1 uncultured beta proteobacterium | reverse complement strand
CGGCTGCGCGGTCACCGTCAAGCCCGATGGCACAGGCTTCCCGGGCCTCGCCGGACGCAGCTTCGATCTGGTCATCAACGCCACCTCGGCGGGGCTCAGCAACGCCGTGTTGCCGCTGCCGGCTGCCGTATTCGCGCGGCATTGCGTCGCCTACGAAATGGTCTACGGTCGCGAAACCCCGTTCATGGCCCAGGCGCGGACGGCAGGTGCCCGGGTCGCCGACGGCCTCGGCATGCTGGTGGAACAGGCGGCGGAAGCCTTCTTCGTCTGGCGCGGCCTGCGCCCGCATACGGCACCGGTGCTGGCGGCGCTGAAAGGCAATCAATGAAGCCGGCGCCCCGCTGGCTGAAGTGGGGGCTGGCGGCAGTTTTCGGGCTGCTGCTGCTCTGGCAGGGCTGGTACCTGGGCTGGGTGCTGTGGTGGAAATGGGTGAATCCCGCAACGACCAGCTTCCAGAGCCAGCGCCTCGACGAGGCCCGCCAGAAGAACCCGAAGGCGGAGCTGAAGCGCCAGTGGGTGCCTTACGAAAAGATCTCGATCCAGCTCAAGCGCGCCGTGATCGCCGCCGAGGACGACAAGTTCGTCGATCACGAAGGCTTCGACTGGGAAGGCATCCAGAAGGCCCTGGAAAAGAACCAGAAGAAAGGCAAGGTGGTCGCCGGCGGCTCCACGATTTCGCAGCAACTGGCGAAGAACCTGCTGCTGTCGCCGACCAAGACTTTCCTGCGCAAGGGCGAGGAGGCCATCATCACTGTGTGGATCGAACTGCTGTGGGACAAGCGGCGCATCCTCGAGGTCTATCTGAACGTCGTCGAATGGGGCGACGGCGTGTTCGGCGCCGAGGCCGCCGCGCGCCGCTACTTCAGCGTATCCGCGGCGCAGCTCGGGGCGGAACAGGCGGCGCGACTGGCCGTCATGCTGCCCGCGCCGCGCCGCTACGAACGCAATCCCTATTCGGCCTACATGAATGGGCGCACGCAACTGATACTGGGCCGCATGCCCCACGCCGAAGTGCCATGAACGACGGCGAAGGCAGCTAGAATACCGCGACCATGTCCGAGCTCCAGAACCAACCTGCCGAAGAAGATGCCGAAGCGCGCCAGCGCGCCGCGGAACAGGACAAGCTGCGCCTGGTCGAGCAACTTCTGGCGCGCCAGAAGCGGGTCGAAAACGTCTTGCACCGGCAGGAGCACGAAGGACCGCGCAAGCAGCTCGTCGAAAACCTCGTGCATGTGCAGCACACCGAGGAGCTGCGGGCCAAGCTGAAGCAGATGCCGTCGGATGCCATCGCCCGCATCCTTGAAGCGCTGCCGCCGGACGACAGCCTGGTGGTCTGGGAACTGGTGGCCAAGGAGAGGGGCGGGGAAATCCTCGACGAACTTTCGGATGCCCTTCGCGAAACCCTGCGCGAGACGCTGCAAGCCGCGCCGGCAACGCCCGCCCTGCCCCGCAAGCCGGTAACGGTCAACGCCTTCGAACTGAAGAACGGCCGCCTGCGCCAGGTGGAGATCAACAGCAGGGAAGACCTCGCCGCCACGGTGCCGATCTGGGTGGACCTGCTGGCGCCCTCGCGAGAGGAGCGGCAGTGGATCGAGGACATCTTCCAACTCAAGCTGCCGGATGCCGACGACCTGACCGACCTCGAAGAGTCGGCGCGCTTTTATATCGAGGAGGACGGCGAAGTACATCTGCATTCGGCCTTCCTGCTCGACAAGGAGGACGAGTCGCGCAACGTCGCGGTCGCCTTCATCCTGCACAACAACATCCTCTTCTCGATGCGCGACGAGGAACTGCCGGTGTTCCGCCTGCAGCGCCTGCGGGCACGAATCCAGCCGGGCTATGTCTCGGAAGGCAAGGACGTCCTGCTCGACCTCTACGGCGCCGACGTCGAATATTCCGCCGACGCGCTGGAGGACATCTACGCCGAGCTGGAAAAAGTCGGCCGCACAGTGCTGACCCCGGACGTCACCGACGATGAGGCGGCCGAGATCCTCTCCGACATCGCGCGGGAGGAAGACCTCAACGGCCGCATCCGGCGCAATGTGCT
>CAIZHL010000264.1 GCA_903932755.1 uncultured beta proteobacterium | reverse complement strand
CCTTGAACTGGTCGACGGTGATCAGGCCATTCTCCTGTGGCACCAGGTAAGTGGCTTCAAAACCCTGGCGTTCGAGTTCTTTGACCGTGTCCAGCACCGCCTTGTGTTCGGTGGACACCGTAATGATGTGTTTGCCCTTGGTCCCGGCATAGAAATGCGCCGCACCCTTGATCGCGAGGTTGTTTGACTCGGTCGCGCCCGAGGTCCAGATGATTTCCTTGGAGTCGGCGCCGACCAGTGCGGCAACTTCATCGCGCGCTTCTTCGACGGCCTTTTCAGCCTCCCAGCCATAGGCGTGGGAACGCGAGGCCGGGTTGCCGAAGTGTTCGGTCAGCCAGGGAATCATCTTCGCGGCAACGCGCGGATCGACCGGGGTGGTCGCGGAATAATCGAGGTACACCGGCAGTTTCATTACCAATTTCTCCAGTTCAGCTAGTAAGGGCTGTCAGGCCCTTGAGTTGCAGGATTGTAGTATTCAGCGCGGCAAGGAAATCACGTACCTGTACCGCGTTGTTCTCGATGCCAAAACTAACCCGCACCGCGCCGCGCGCCAGCGAGGATTGAATGCCCATCGCCAGCAGCACCTGCGAAGGTTCCGGATTGGCGCTGGAACATGCCGCACCGGCCGCCACCGCAAACCCGGCACGATCCAACTTGCCTACCAGCGTCTCGCCATCGATGCCGGCAAAAGCGAAGTAACTTGTGTTCGCCAGGCGCTCCGCGGCACCGCCAAAAATGCTGGCTCCCTGCGCCGCGAGACCCGCTTCGAGTTCCGTGCGCAAGGCTTCAAGCTGCCTGGCGCGGGCATCGAGCTGCGCCGTTGCCAACTCGGCCGCAAGACCGAAGCCGACGATCGCCGCAACGTTCTCGGTGCCGGAGCGCAGGCCGCGCTCATGGCCGCCGCCGGCGATCAGCGGCTGCAGTTCCACTCTCTTGTCGAGCACCAGTGCACCGGCGCCCTTCGGTCCGCCCAGCTTGTGCGCGGAGAGGGTCAGGGCATGCACTCCGGCGCCGTTGAGCGCACGGAAGTCCAAGCGGCGTTTGCCGAAGGCCTGCACCGCATCGGTGTGGAACCACGCGCGCGCTGATCCGGCTTGCGCCGCCAGCGCCGCCACATCCTGCACGGCACCCGTTTCGTTGTTGGCCAGCATGACGGAAATCAGCGAGGGGTTTTCGCCCAGTGCGGCCAAAAAGTCGGCGCCGGCGACACGGCAATTCTCGTCCACCGCTATTTCGCGCAGCGTCCAGCCGCTGCGCCGCAACTGCTTTGCCGGCTCGCGCACGCAGGGATGTTCGATCGCGGATATCGCCACGGTGCCCGGCGCAAGACAGGCTGCAGCGCCCTTGATGAAAAGGTTGTTGGCTTCCGAGCCGCCGCTGGTAAACACCACTTCGGTCGGATGGGCGCCGACCGCATAAGCCACCCGCTGCCGCGCCTCGTCGATCGCACGGCGCGCCGCGCGGCCGTATTCGTGGCGGCTGGAGGCATTGCCGTACTGCTCGCGCAGGTAGGGCAGCATGCCTTCCAGCACGCGCGGATCCAGCGGCGTGGTGGCGTTGTGGTCGAAGTAGGCGGGAGCAAACATCGCGTGCTCAGGCTTTTGTGAACATACGTCCGAAGCACCCCGTCATGATCGAGCGCAGCGAGCTTGCAGTCACCCCCGCCCGGGCGGGGGTTGGGGGGTGGGGGCGTCCAATTTGCTTTTTCATGGCTTGTCAGGCGGCAAGTGCCTCGGCCGGACGACGCACACGGCGCAGCGGGCGCTCGTCGTGCAGCACGTTGGCGGTACCGGCCCGCTCGCGTTGCTGGGCCACAAGTTCGGCCAGGCTGACGGAGTTGAGGTACTCGAACATCTTTTCGTTGAGGCTGGTCCACAGCTCGTGCGTCATGCAGGGACGCAGGTCCTCCGCGCAGTTACCCTTGCCGCCGCAATTCGTCGCGTCGAGCGACTCGTCCACCGCATGGATGATGTCGGATACCGACACTGCCTCCAGGGGCTTGGCCAGGTTGTAACCACCGCCCGGGCCGCGCACACTGGAAACCAGGTTGCGGCGACGCAGCTTGCCGAACAGTTGTTCAAGATAGGAAAGGGAAATCTTCTGCCGTTCGCTGATTCCGGCCAAGGTCACCGGACCCGCATGC
Source organism: uncultured beta proteobacterium (assembly GCA_903932755.1). Taxonomy (GTDB): domain Bacteria; phylum Pseudomonadota; class Gammaproteobacteria; order Burkholderiales; family Rhodocyclaceae; genus Sulfuritalea. The sequence continues at coordinate 656 of CAIZHL010000264.1, read as the reverse complement.
TGGCGCAGGGCAAGGTCGATCATCGCGGTTACGGCAAAACGTCCTTTGGTCGTCAGTCTCATGTCAAATCTCCATCGGGGAATTACGTTCGGGAAACGCTTCAGGACCAATACCTGAGCATTTCCATCAACTATATGGTATCCCGAGCGTTTTAGTCAACTATCTTCGACAGATAGTTCGGGTCGAATTTGTCGGCGGTCGCCACATCGTCGTCAAGCGATACCCCGCAACGCTCCATGGTTTTCAGCAGGGCCTCGATCCGCCGGTCGGTTTCCACCGCATGATCGAGCAATCCGTGAATCGCCTGCGCCAGCGGATCGTCCTCGGTGCGGGTCACCGCATAGGCGGAGAAGCCCATCTGGCCGGCTTTTACCTCGCGATCGATTTCGCTGCGATCCTCGATGATGCGCGCCGGAATGCCGACCGCGGTCGCTCCCGGGGGGACATCGCGCACCACCACCGCGTTCGATCCGACCTTGGCGCCCGGACCCAGCGTGACGGGCCCCAGCACCTTGGCGCCGGCGCCGATCACGACGCCGCGCTGCAAGGTCGGGTGCCGCTTGCCCTTGCTCCACGAGGTGCCGCCCAGCGTCACGCCGTGATACAGCGTGCATTCATCCTCGATCACCGCCGTCTCGCCGATGACCACACCCATG
>CAIZHL010000263.1 GCA_903932755.1 uncultured beta proteobacterium | reverse complement strand
TCACCCCCGGGCAACTGCAGCGCGTCCAGGCGATCGTCATCCTCGGCGGCGGCTCCTACTTCGCCGCGCCGGAATACGGCGGCGACACGGTCAGCCACTACACGCTGGAACGCCTGCGCTACGGCGCGCGGCTGGCGCGCGAATCGCGCCTGCCCCTGCTGGTGACCGGCGGCGCGCCCTTCGGCGGCCGGCCCGAGGCGGAATCCATGCGCGAAGTGCTGGAAACCGATTTCGGCGTCAAGGTGCGCTGGGTCGAAAGCGCGTCGCGCGACACGGTGGAGAACGCCCTCCTCTCGGCGCCGCTGCTCAAGGCGGCGGGCATCACCCGCATCGCTTTGCTCAGCCACGGCTGGCACCTGCCGCGGGCAATTCCGCTGTTCGAAAAACACGGGCTGGAAGTGACGCCCGCCCCCATGGCTTTCAGCACCGGATCGCCCTCGACGCTGGAGGACCTCCTGCCCGGCGGACTGGTCACCAGCCGCCTGGCGCTAAGGGAATATCTCGGCCGACTCTACAACTTCCTGAAGGAATGGTGATGCAAGAAGAACTCCTGATCGGCCTCGTCTCGATCTCCGACCGCGCCTCCAGCGGCGTTTATGAGGACAAGGGCATTCCGGCGCTGCAGGAGTGGTTCGGCCGGGCGCTGAGTTCGCCCTGGCGCATGGAAACACGCCTGATACCTGACGAGCAGGCGGTGATCGAGCGGACACTGATCGAGCTTTGCGACGTCGCCGGCTGCCACCTGGTACTGACCACCGGCGGCACCGGCCCGGCGCCGCGCGACGTGACGCCGGAGGCCACCCTGGCCGTGGCGCACAAGCTCATGCCCGGCTTCGGCGAACAGATGCGGCAGATCTCGCTGGCCTTCGTGCCCACCGCGATCCTGTCGCGCCAGGTCGGGGCGATCCGCGGCAAGTCGCTGATCCTGAATTTGCCCGGGCAACCGAAGTCGATCAGGGAAACGCTGGAGGGTGTCAGGGATGCCGACGGCACGCAACGCGTGCCCGGAATTTTCGCCGCGGTGCCCTATTGCCTGGACCTGATCGGCGGGCCTTACGTGGAGACGCAGGAGGCGGTGGTGAAGGCCTTCCGGCCGAAATCGGCGATCCGCGCGCCGAAATAGGCGGCGCGCACCGCGTGCCGGATCAGCTGTAGGACTGCACGAAGAAGTTGGCGATGACGAAGTCGGGACCGGTGACCAGGATCTCGCGCGGGTGCAGGCGGGCATTCTTGTCGTCGACCGGGAACAGCAGCGCCACCTTGTCTTCGAGCGCATTGGGCGGCAGCGCCATGCGCGCGTACTCGCCGACCTCGGGAACATCGAGCAGCAGGGCCTCGGTGTAGATCCCTCCGGCATCGGCGACCACCGCGCGCGGCGCTTTCGACACCGTCTGGATGCCGACCGAGGCCTGCTTCTGACCGGTGCGCACGTAGCGGCGGACGATGCCGATCAGCCAGTTGTCGCCACCGTCGGGCTGCACGCCGATCAGGCCGCCGATGCGGATCCAGTCCGGATTCGATATTGTGGCCTGGGCGCCCAGGCCGCCGAGGCTGACATCGTCGACCACCCAGGATTCGATGCCGTCGGTGCCGTTGCTGCGCCCCGAAAGCCGGTGATGCACGGTTGCCAGTCCGTTCACCACCCGCAGCGGAGCGTTGATCCGATGCCGCGCATCGCCGCGCATCGGCGGCTTCGGCGCCCAACACAACGCCAGGTGTTCCAGCACAGGGATCACCGCGTCGATCTTGTACTGCGCCCCGAGATTGATGCCCGGCGGCACGCGGTTTTCGCCGCGAATCTGCTCGATGGTCTTCTTCACCGCATCCACCGCCCGCGTGCCATTGAAAAAGCGCAGGGTCGGCGTGATTTCGGGCACCTTGGCCAGCCGCGTCGGCGGCAGGGGCTTGGCGACATCCACCCAATACACGTTCTCCGGCCGGAGTTCGCGGATCAGGGCAAAAAAGGGCAGGAAGTAGGCGATGAAGCGTTCGGCAAGCTCGATCTCCAGCGGCCGCAGATTGTCCATCGATGCCGCGTGAAAGACCAGCACCTTGAGGTATTCCGCCTCGATCGTGGTCTCGGCCAGGCCGGCATACAGCTGCAGGGGCTTCTGTGCGGCCTTGGCTTCGACCGCGGCAAGGTAAATGCCGCCCAGCGTCTTCCAGTATTCGCGCTCGACGGGCCCGTAATGGAACTGGTCCCACTTGAGCTGGGCTGCCAGCGCGCTGATCAGCCGGCAATACATCAGCGGCAGATGGACGCGGATGGCTTCGGCATCCTTTTCAGCCGCGCGGGCGCGGGCCATGCAATCGAGATAGGCGGCGGCCACCTGTTGCCAGTAGCCGTGGCCGGCCTGCCAATGCCGCGTTTCCTGCGCGCGATTGGCGCCGGCCAGTGCGGGATAGTCGCGCCCGAGGCGCCGCGTCTGGGCCACGGCGGCTTCGTCGATCCTGAAGATCAGGTCAAGGCGCTGCGCCAGCTTGAAACTGTCGTCGGCGGCAAGCGACTCCAGCCACGCCCCGGCATCCTCCACCCCGCCCAAAGGCTCGCGACTGGCGACCTCGGCCAGAATGCGCTTGGCTTCGCGCGCATCGGCCAGCGGATGGGTGGTCTTGTTGGAAAATAATCCGAGCATGGGAGCCTTGCCGGTGGGTCAGTGGGTCGTCGCTAGCATAACCGGTCGCGCATACGCTGTCATTCCCTAGCCGGCGATTCTACAAGAAGGGCCGGGCTGCGGGCGCTGCCGGAACCGGTCAGACCGGAGGCTGCAGGAAAGGCATGCCGCCAGGATGCGGCCGGCCTCCCGCTCCGGGGTGCGCCGCAACATGCAGAGCCGTGGCCGATGATTCCTGCCGAAATAGACTCTAAAATGGGCCGCCGACCAGAACATTCCATCGCCAACTTTCATGCGCCCCTACCTCGATCTGATGCGCCACGTGCTGGAGCACGGGCAGGAAAAATCCGACCGCACCGGCACCGGCACGCGCTCGGTGTTCGGCTGGCAGATGCGCTTCGACCTGGCCGCGGGGTTTCCGCTCCTCACCACCAAGAAGCTGCACCTGCGCTCGATCATCCACGAACTGCTGTGGTTCCTCCAGGGCGACACCAACATCCGCTACCTGAAGGAAAACGGCGTTTCGATCTGGGACGACTGGGCCGATGCCGACGGCGATCTCGGGCCCGTCTACGGCCACCAGTGGCGGCACTGGCCAAGCGGCGACGGCGGCGAGATCGACCAGATCACGCAGCTGATCGACGGCCTGAAGCAGAACCCGGATTCGCGCCGGCACATCGTTTCGGCCTGGAACCCGGCCGACATCCCGCAGATGAAGCTGCCGCCCTGCCATGCCCTGTTCCAGTTCTATGTCGCACCGGCGGCGGGCCCGGGGCAGGCCCCCAGGCTCAGTTGCCAGCTGTACCAGCGCAGTGCCGACATCTTCCTCGGCGTGCCTTTCAACATCGCTTCGTATGCGCTGTTCACGATGATGGTGGCGCAGGTGTGCAAATTCGCCCCCGGCGATTTCGTCTGGACCGGCGGCGACTGCCACCTCTACTCGAACCACATGGAGCAGGCCCGCCTGCAACTCTCGCGCGAACCGCGCCAGCCTCCCACGATGCTGCTGAACCCCGCGGTGACCGACATCTTCGGCTTCCGCTACGAGGACTTCACGCTGCAGGGCTACGACCCGCAGCCGCACATCGCGGCGCCGGTGGCGGTCTAGAAGGTAACGATCCCGTGTCATGCCGTCATTCCGGCGAATGCCGGAATCCAGAACAACCCGGGCACGGAACACCGGCGTTCGCCGCTGTGAAGCCTTGCCCGGTGTTTCCGTGAGATCGACGCCGATGTCCGCACTGACTCTTTGCGGCGACATCGGCGGCACCAAGACGCTGCTGGGTCTGGCGCGGGATGGCGAGTTGCAGGCCGATCGCCGTTACGCCAACGCCGACTTTCCGGATTTCGCCGCCGTCCTTGCCACCTTCCTCGCCGATACGCAAACCGATGCCGGCCAAGTCGCCGGCGGTTGCCTCGCCCTGGCCGGCCCGATCGCCGATGACGGCCGCTCGGCACGCCTGACCAACCTGCCATGGGAGATCGACAGCGTGGCCCTCTCGTCCCGCTTCGGGCTGCCCTGCCTGCAACTGGCCAACGACTTCGCCGCCGCGGCGATGGGCGCCGTCACTTCTGCTCCGGCGCAACGCTTCACCCTGCAGCAAGGCGAACCCCTGGCCGCAGCACCCTGCCTCGTGGTCGGCGCCGGCACCGGTCTGGGCATGGCCATCGTCCTGCCGCAAGGCGATTCCTGGCGCATCCTGCCCGGCGAAGGCGGCCACCTTGCCTTCGCGCCGGCCGACGAAGCGCAGGCGGCGCTGTGGGCCTTCCTCCAGCGGCGGCACGGCCGCGTCACCTGGGAACGCGTGGTGTCGGGGCCGGGGCTCGCCGCCATCCACGAAGCCCTCACCGGCGCAAAGGTTGCTCCGCAGGAAATTTCGACCCGCGCTGCCGCCGATCCGGACTCGTGCGAACGCCGTACGCTGGAACTGTTCCTCGCCGCCTACGGCGCCTTCGCCGGCGACATGGCGCTGGCCTGCCTGGCGCGCGGCGGCATCTTCCTCGCCGGCGGCATCGCCGCCAAGCTGCTGCCGCTGCTGCCGCAAAGCGGCTTTTTGGCCGCCTTCAACGCCAAGGCCGAACACGCCGCGATCGCCGCGCGCATGCCGGTCCATGTCGCAACGGATCCGCTGCTCGGCCTGCGCGGCGCACTCCGGCTCGCACGAACCTGACTCTTGACGCGTGTCAACATGCTGTCATGCAGGGAGCGCAGCATGGAGCTACGCGGTTTCCGCAATAAGGAGGAGAAGACGATGGCAACGACAAAGAGCGTTACTAAAACCGCAGCCGCGAAACCTGCGGTAACGACGGCGACGAAAGCTGTCGCAAAGTCGAAGACTGCGACCAAGGCAAAAGCCGCACCGAAAACGGAACCGGTCGCGAAAACCAGGGCCACGCCGAAAGCGGTGCCGAAGGCGACGGCCGCAAAGCCGGCGCGTCCGCGCGCGAAAAAGCCCGCCGTTGTTGCGCCGGAACAGCGCAGGAATTACGTCGAAGTGGCCGCCTATCACATCGCCGAGCGTCGCGGCTTCACGCCGGGCGATCCGCTGGAAGACTGGGTTCAGGCCGAAGCTGAAATCGACCGCTTGATCGCCGACGGGCTGTTGGGCGCCTAGATCGGACTCAGGCCGGCAGCAACACCAGTGCGGCAAGCGGTGGCAGGGTCAGCGATACCGAAGCGGGAAAGCCCATCCAGGCCGTCGCTTGGGCCGTGACGCGGCCGCCGTTGCCGAGGTCGCTGCCGCCGTAGTGCGCCGAATCGGTGTTCATCCGCTCCAGATAGTCCTGCGCCAGCGGCACGCCGAGGCGATAGTCGTGGCGCGGCACCGGCGTGAAGTTCAGTACCACCACGGCATGGCGTCCGTCGCGCCCGCGGCGCAACCAGGCCACCACCGACTGGTCCGCATCATGGCAGTCGATCCACTGAAAACCTTCGGGGGAAAAGTCCAGTTCATGCAGCGCCGCTTCACCCACATACAACCGGTTGAGATCGCGCACCAGGGCTTTCACCCCTGCGTGCAAGGGGTACTGCAGCAGATGCCAGGGCAGTTCCTCGCCGGCCCGCCACTCCCAGGTCTGCCCGAGTTCCGCGCCCATGAACTGCAGCTTCTTGCCCGGCGCCATCATCTGGTAGGCCAGCAGCAGCCGCAGGTTGGCGAAGCGCTGCCATTCGTCGCCGGGCATCTTGCCCAGCAGCGAGCTCTTGCCGTGCACCACTTCGTCGTGCGACAGCGGCAGGACGAAATTCTCGCTGTAGGCATACAGCTGGCCGAAGGTCAGCCGCTCGTGGTTGTAGCGCCGGTACACCGGGTCGTGCGCCATGTAGTCCAGCGTGTCGTTCATCCAGCCCATGTTCCATTTCATCGAGAAGCCGAGGCCGCCGAGCCAGGTCGGGCGCGACACCATCGGCCAGGCCGTCGATTCCTCGGCGATGGTCAGCGCGCCGGGATAGTCGGCGTGCACCATCTCGTTCATCTCGCGCAGGAAGGCGATGGCCTCGAGGTTCTCGCGCCCGCCATGGACGTTCGGCGTCCATTCGCCGGGCTTGCGCGAGTAGTCGAGGTAGATCATCGAGGCGACGGCATCGACGCGCAGCGCATCGACATGGAATTCGGACAGCCAGTAGGCGGCCGAGGAAAGCAGGAAGCTCCTGACCTCGTTGCGGCCGTAGTTGAAGACGTGGGTGCCCCAGTCGGGATGCATTTTCTGCTTCGGATCTTCGTGCTCGTAGAGCGCCGTGCCGTCGTAATGCGCCAGCGCCCAGTCGTCGGCCGGAAAATGCCCCGGCACCCAGTCGAGGATGACGCCGATGCCGGCCTGGTGCAGGCTGTCTACCAGGAAGCGCAGGTCGTCGGCGCTGCCGAAGCGCGAACTCGGCGCGAAGAATCCGGTGCACTGGTAGCCCCAGGATTCGTCGAGCGGATGTTCCATCAGCGGCATGAACTCGACATGGGTGTAGCCCATCTCGACCAGGTAGGGCGTCAGGCGCGCGGCCAGTTCGCGGTAGCTGTAGAACCCCTTGTCGGGATGGCGCATCCAGCTGCCCGGATGCATCTCGTAAATGCTCATCGGCGCGGCGAGCCAGGCGCCGGTCTCACCGCTGCGGGCGCGCGCCTGCATCCATGCCGCATCCTTCCAGGCGTGGGCCGCAGCCGGGGCGACGCAGCAGGCCGTCGCCGGACGCCGCTCGAAAGCCCGCGCGCAGGGATCGCTTTTCAGCTTCACCGTGCCGCTGCCGCGCAGGCGCATTTCGAAACGGTAGAGGGCGCCGGCGGCCAGCTCGGGAATGAACAATTCCCAGACGCCGGAATCACCCAGGGTCGCCATCGGGTTCGCGCGGCCGTCCCAGCCGTTGAAGCCGCCGACGACGGAAACGCGTTCGGCATTCGGCGCCCAGACCCGGAAACAGGTACCGGCAATGCCATGACGGCTTTCCGGCACGGCACCGAAGGTGCGCCAGGCCTGGCGCAGGCGCCCGGCATTGAACAGGAACAGGTCGTCCGCCGGGGGCTGCGGCACGAAGGCATAGGTGTCGTACTGCCGCACGCCGTCGATGTCCAGGCGCCAAGGCCGGGTCGGCGGCGCCGTCCCCTGCCATTCGAAAATGTCGGTGCCGCTGCGACGCTTCAGCGGCGCCCAGCTGCCATCCGCCAGTTCCAGCGCAACCGCTTTCGCGCGCGGACGAAACACCCGCAGGCGCCACCCGGCACCTTCGGCATGCAGGCCCAGTACGGAAAAGGGATCGTGTTCGCGCGCTTCGAGCAATGCGGCGCAGGCAGTGGCGGGCATGGTTATATACTCAGACCGGTTTTTGCTATCGTATTGATTGTAGCCGCATTGGAGAATTCTCCAGGCAATCAATTCCGGAACAGTGCGG
>CAIZHL010000262.1 GCA_903932755.1 uncultured beta proteobacterium | reverse complement strand
GGTGGTAGTCGTGGGTCGAGGGCAAGGCGCCGCAATCGAACAGCAGGCGCGCCACCGACTTCCCGGTTTCCGTGCAGGCGGCTTCGAGCGCCTTGGTCTCGGAGCGGTTGCGGTCGGGCTTGTAGATCAGTTGCGGCAGGATGGGGCCGAACTCGGCGGGCAATTGGCCGTGCTTGAGTTCCTCGACCATGCGTTCGATGGCCGCAGCCTGCTGGCGCTTTTTTTCCAGTCCGGCCAAGGCGGCTTGCAGGATCTCGGGCGGCGCCTTGCGGAAGCGGCCGCGACCTTTGCGGTGGAAGTGGATCGGCGCCGAATGCAGGCGCAGCAGCACGGCCGCCGCCTGCACGGAATCCGGCTTGGCGCCGTGGTATTCGGCGGCGAGTTCCTCAAAGACGAACTCCTGTTCGCCGCAGACTTCCCACAGGAAATCAATGTCGATGCCTGCCGCATCCGCCTCCGCCCGTTCGAGCAGTTCGCCGGGGGCCGGCGTGGCGAAACGCAGCAGGACGTTGGCCGCCTTGACCTTGCTGCGCTTGCCCGAGGCAAGCTCGATCTGCAGCGAGGTCACGTTGTCGGCCAGCACGCTGCCGGCACGGAAGGCGCCGTCCTCTTCAAACAGGACATTCATGGAGGCAGGGGACGTGGGCGGGAAGCGGGGGAGCGGATTATACCGGTCCGGCCGTGGCGATCAGGACAGTGCTGTCCAGGCGGTAGCCGTTCGCCACGGCATGGGGCGCCAGTTCGTCGCCTACTGCGGCGGCCAGCGCCTGCTGCTTTTCGGCCGGCAGCCGCGACAAGCTTTCCGCCGCGCCGCCGGCCAGGTCGAGAAAGCCCTGCCAGTAGGCGGCGGCATCGGCGAATTCGACCGTGACGCGAACGGGCCGGATCACGATCTCGCAAAAGTCGGCGCTGGCGAGACGGCGCTGCAGTTCGTCGGGATCGCCGAAGCGGAAAATCGACGGCCGCGCCACTTTCGGCGGCGGCAGCAGGCGGCGCATGCAGGCCAGCGCCGCCTCGACCAGCGGCACCTCGCAGGCGCGCCCCCAGACCGACAGGGCGAGGAGTCCATCCGGCTTCAGCACGCGGCGGACTTCGCGCAGGGCCGCCTGGTCGTCCGGGAAAAGCATGAGGCCGAGCCCGCAGAGCACGCGTTCGAAGCTGGCGGCGGCGAAGGGCAGGGCTTCGCCGTCGGCGGCCACCCGCGGCAGGTCGGGGCAGCAGGCGAGCTGTCCGGCGCTGATGTCGCTGGCGATCGCCAGTCCGCCGCCGCCGATTGCATCGCCGGCCCCACGCGCCAGCAGGCCGGGACCGCTGGCCAGATCGAGCACGCGCTGGCCCGTTGCCAGGCGTGCCGCGGCGAGCAGGGCCGCCGCAAGTTCGCCGCGCGCGCCCGCGGCGGCCAGATAGCGCGACCCGAGCCGGTCATAGCCGGCGCGTTCCAGGCGCTTGAACTGCTTCCCATCGAAACTCACGGTAGCCGGGCTTCCTTTGGAGTGGCGGCGGCTTTGAGCAGGTCGGCGCTATACACGGCGAGACCGACCCAGATCGCGGCGAGGCTCAGCATGCGCTGCGTATCCAGCGCTTCGTGATAGACCAGGACACCGATCAGGAAGGCGATGGTCGGCGCCAGGTATTGCAGGAAGGCCATCATCGACAGCGGCAGGCGGCGCGCGGCGATGGCAAACAGCAGCAGCGGGATCGCGGTGACCGGGCCGGTGGCGATCAGCAGCAGGTCGGCGGACGACAATGCGCCGCTGCCGCCGAAGTGGCCCTGCCCGGAATACGCCAGCCAGGCCAGCCAGGCCAGGGCCGGCGGCATCATGCAGACGGTTTCGAGGAACAGGCCGCTGGCGGCGTCGAGCGGCAGCTGTTTCCTCAGCAGGCCGTAGATGCCGAAGGTGCCGGCCAGCACCAGCGCGATCCAGGGCAGGCCGGCGGCGCGCGTCGCCTCGATGGCGACGCCGGTCGCGGCGCAGAGCAGGGCGACCCACTGCAGCCGGCGCATGCGCTCCTTCAGCACCAGTACGCCCAACGCGACATTGAGCAGGGGCAGGATGAAGTAGCCGAGGCTGGTTTCGACGATGTGGCCGTTATTCACGCCCCAGACGAAAACCAGCCAGTTGCTGATCACCAGCGCCGAGGCCAGGGCGATGCGGGCCAGTTGCGCCGGCTGGCGCGCGATGCGAAGGGCGTCGCCGAAACCGCGGCCGAAGCCGAGCAGCGCCGTCATCAGGAGCATGGCCCAGACCACGCGGTGGGCGATGATCTCGACGGCGGGAACCTCTGCCATCTGCTTGAAGAAGATCGGCACCAGGCCCCATATGACGTAGGCGCTGATGCCGGCGAAGATGCCCGTGCGGGTGTTTTCCGGCGTGACGGCGGGATGGGTCAAGGACGGGCGGAAACCAGGTCGGCAAAATCGATGATCGCGTCGAGGACGTCATTCCAGCGCGTGAAGCTGTG
>CAIZHL010000261.1 GCA_903932755.1 uncultured beta proteobacterium | reverse complement strand
CTTCTCCCGCGCCCAGCGTTCGATCATCTACCAGCGCTCGAAGCAGGCCCTCGACAAGCGCCCCTTCGGCACCCAGCTCAATCTTTACGAGCCACATTACGAATGGATCAACCATTCGATCGCCCCGGTGCACATCGAAAGCCACGACTTCCGCATCACGGTGGGCGGCGCGGCCTGCACCCGGCCCTATTCCGCCAGCGTCTTCAACATTTCGGCCATGAGTTTCGGCGCGCTCTCGGCAAACGCCATCCTGGCACTCAACGCCGGCGCGAAGCGCGGCAACTTTTTCCACGATACCGGCGAAGGCTCGATCTCCTGCCATCATCGCCAGAACGGCGGCGACCTGGTCTGGGAAATCGGCAGCGGCTACTTCGGCTGCCGCGATGCCGACGGCAAATTCGACGGCGCGCGCTTCGCCGAGAATGCAGCCCTCGACCAGGTGAAGATGATCGAAATCAAGCTGTCCCAGGGCGCCAAGCCAGGCCACGGCGGCGTGCTGCCCGGCGCCAAGGTGACGCAGGAAATCGCCGAGGAGCGCGGCGTGCCGGTGGGCACCGACTGCATCTCGCCGGCGCGGCACTCGGCCTTCGCCACGCCGATCGAACTGCTCGAATTCATCGCTCGGCTGCGCGAACTCTCGGGCGGCAAGCCGGTCGGCTTCAAATTGGCTATCGGCCATCCCTGGGAGTGGTTCGCCATCGTCAAGGCCATGCTGAAGACGGGCATCACGCCCGACTTCATCGTCGTCGACGGGGGCGAAGGCGGCACCGGCGCCGCCCCTCTGGAATTTACCGATCATGTCGGCGCACCGTTGCGCGAAGGCCTGATGCTGGTGCACAACACCCTGGTCGGCGTCAATTTGCGCAACCAGATCTGCATCGGTGCCTCGGGCAAGATCGTCACCGCCTTCGACATGGCGCGCACCATTGCCACCGGCGCCGACTGGTGCAATTCCGCGCGCGGCTTCATGTTCGCGCTGGGCTGCCTGCAGGCACAGACCTGCCACACCGGACACTGCCCGACCGGCGTCACCACCCAGGATCCGGTGCGCATGCGTGCGCTGGACGTCACCGACAAGTCTTCGCGCGTCCACCAGTTCCACCGCAACACGCTGATCGCACTGAAGGAGATGCTGGGCGCGGCCGGCTTGAATCATCCGCGCGAACTCGGTCCCGAACACGTGATCCGCCGCGTCTCGGCCACCGACGTGCGTTCGCTCGCCAGCCTGCATCACTGGGCGCGACCCGGCGAACTGCTCTCGGGAGTGCCCGACCATCCGGTATTCAAGGTGTTTTGGGATGTCGCATGTGCCGAGAGTTTTGCAGCGCCGTCGACCACGCTGAGTCTGCGCGGATCCAAGGTACATTGAAGGGCCGATGCTAGAATTCATCGCACCCCGACTTTCGCCTCCTACATCATGAAATTACCGTTTCAGCTTGCCGCCGAAGTCCAGCGCAACGTGCTCGCCGCCCTGGTCGAAGACATCGGCGGCGGCGACCTGACGGCCCTGCTCACATCCGCCACCCGACGCTCGCAGGGTACCGTCGTCAGCCGCGAAGATGCCGTGCTGGCGGGCACGGCGTGGTTCGACGCCTGCTTTCGCTACCTCGATCCGCAGGCGGAAGTACGCTGGCATGCCGGCGACGGCGAGCCGATTGCCGCCGGCCAGGTCCTTTGCGAGATCGAAGCCAGCACCCGCGCCCTGCTTACCGCCGAGCGCGCCGCGCTGAATTTCCTGCAGTTGCTCTCGGCCACGGCAACGGCAACGCGCCTTTATGTCAATGCCGTCGCCGGTACCGGCGCGCGCATCGTCGATACGCGCAAAACCCTGCCCGGCCTGCGCCTGGCGCAGAAATACGCCGTCACCTGCGGCGGCGGCAGCAACCACCGTCTCGGCCTCTATGACGGCATACTGATCAAGGAAAACCACATCATGGCTGCCGGCGGCGTCACTGCCGCCCTGCAGCAGGCCCGCGCCATCGGTCGCGACG
>CAIZHL010000260.1 GCA_903932755.1 uncultured beta proteobacterium | reverse complement strand
CTCGAAGAAGACCAACCCGAACGGTGGCGCGATCGCCATCGGCCATCCGATCGGCGCGTCCGGCGGCGTGATCATCACCAAGGCACTGTACGAAGCCAAGCGTGTCGGCAGCAAGTACTGCCTCGCCACCATGTGCATCGGCGGCGGACAGGGCATCACCACGATCTGGGAAATGCTCTAATCCGGTTTGGTTCTTCGTTCCACGAAAAAGCCCGGCGATGCCGGGCTTTTTTCGCCGTGGCGCGAGCGCCGACTAGTGCAAATCACCCTGACCATTTCGGTTCCTTTTGGCTCCCTGCTGGTCAAAGCCGGTCTGGCTTGCCGCTCCTTTTCCACCAAACTGCTTGGAGCAGCCATTGAACTTCCATATTGCGCATATCATTCCACCAGGCAAGGCAATGCATGGCCTCAATGGCTACAAGGAAGTTATAGATTCGGTCATATGGGGGCTGGAAGACCTTGGACATAAGGTTGGCTATTCACTCAACACCTTATCGACGACGGCAACGAATATTATCTTCGGCGCTCAAATGATGGCGCTTGAGACGCTTGAGCAACTCCCGCCCCAAACCATTGTTTACAACTTTGAACAGATCAAACTGGCGGACCCTGAAAGAGTCAAGTCATCTTTCAAACTGGCCGCTCGTCGATTCAACATATGGGACTACAGTGAATCAAATCGCAGTACCTGGGAGTATTTTGGGGCAGACTCCTTGCGAGTGGTGCCAGTCGGCTTTGCTCCCATCCTGGAAAGGATCGCAAAAAATCCAATTCAAGATATTGACGTACTGATGTATGGATCGCCGGACAACTATCGACTTGAAGCCTTTCATCACTTATACCATTCGGGACTAAGGGCCGTTTTTGTCGGAGGCTTGTATGGAACCGCCCGCGACGACCTCATTGCGCGATCGAAACTGATCGTGAATATAAATCGACGCAATCTTTCGAGAATTTTTGAAGTTGTTCGCGTCTCGTACCTTCTCGCCAATCGCAAAGCGGTAGTGAGTATTGTCGAAGAGGACACTGCGATTGATGAAGACATGCGCAGAGCAATCATGTGCTCCAGCGGTTTCCAGCTTGTCGAGCACTGCCATAGCCTCATCGACAATGATCAGTCGAGAGAGTCTCTCGAAACGGCCGGATTTGAAGTTATCCGGCAACGCGATATAAGAAAAATTCTGGCCGCGGCTTTGGATGGTGCTTCCGAAGCTTGAAGTTTTGCAGTTCCCGAGCGAAATGTTGATGAGTTTGCGGATTCGGGACGAGGCTCCATTTTCCTTCCGCGATTGCATCGCAGACTGAAGGGACCAGCGAAAACCGGACGGGTTTTTCTGGTGGCGCCGCCCGGGATTCCGTTACGCTGCCCGGGCTTCGCCTGCGTTGAACACCAGGATGGCATTTCCTCCCCCAATTGACTTGCCCGTTGCTGCCGGAGATACTCCCCGCTCACCGGCTGGCACACCGGATTTTCCCGCCCCGCTCAAGCAAGGACAGCGCACCCGATGGATACCAGCAAGAAAACCATTGCCGAACTGATGACCCGCACGGTGTGCGAGGTCAAGACGGACTTTTCCGCCGCGCAGATCCTCGAACTGATGCAGCGCATGGCGGTCAGTTCGGTGCTGGTGGTGGAGGACAGGCTGACCTTGGGGATCATCACCGAGCGCGACATCGTGCGCAACCTGCATCGCAAGGGCGGCCTGCGCGCGCTGGGTTGTGCCGACCTGATGCAGGCGCCGGTGGTGACGGTGGAGCAGACCGGAAACGCGATGGACGTCTACCACATGATGGACGGCAGGCGCATCCGCCACATCGCGGTGACGGATGCCGAAGGCCTGCTGGTCGGCATCGTCAGCGAAGGCGATTTCCTGCGCGACTTCGGTATCGAGCACTACATGCGTTTCAAGGATGTCGGCGGCGCGATGTCGACCGGGGTCGGCCTGCTGCCGGTCAGCGCGACGGTCGGCGCGGCGGTGGCGCTGATGGACGAGCGCCGCCAGAGCTGCGTCTTCGCCGTCGATGCGGAGGGCCGTCCGCTGGGCGTGCTGACCGAGCGCGACGTGGTGCGCCTGTGCCAGCAGCACGACGACCCGCAGGGCCTGACGCTGGGCGAGACGATGAAGAGCCCGGTGCGCACCACGCCCCGCGAGGCATTGCTGCACGACGTGGTCAAGTCCATGGACGCTGCGCACATCCGGCGCATGGCAGTGGTCGACGAGCGCGGGGCGGTCTGCGGCGTGCTGACCCACCACGAGATCGTCGGCGGGCTCGAAGGCGAGTACGTGACTTACCTGAAGGACATGATCCGGACCCAGGAGAGAGTGCTGATCAGCCGTCAGGTCGCGCTCAACGAAAAGCAGTTGCTGGAGAACATCCTGCGATCAGCGGTGGGCACCGCCGTGGTCGCAACCGACCTGGAGTGCCGCATCGTCCATTGCAATCCGGCTGTGGCGGCGCTCCCGAAACTGCGGCATTTCGGCGCACCGGGAGAGGACCTGCGCGAGATCCTGGCGCGCATGGGCTGGGCGGACAGCGGCGCGGTGCTGACGCCGGACACCCTGCGCAACGGACGCATGCACAGCGCGGCGCTGGCCTGGAACGAGGGCGAGGATCGCCTGCGCGTCGAACTGCAGGTATCGCTGCTGATCGATGACATGAACCAGCCTCAGGGCTATCTGCTGCTGGCGCGTTAACGTGATCGGCTAGCCGTCGCCAGCCGAAAAGTCGGCGCTGGCGGTACGGCTCCGCCGCCATCTAGTTCCCCGCGTAGCGTGCCAGTTCCTGCCTGGCGATGGCGTTGCGATGCACTTCGTCGGGGCCGTCGGCGAAGCGCAGGGTGCGGGCGTGGGCGTAGGCTGCCGCCAGCGGAAAGTCGTCGGACACGCCGCCGCCGCCATGCACCTGCATCGCCCAGTCGATCACCTGCAGCGCCATGTTGGGCGCGGCGACCTTGATCATGGCGATCTCCTGCTTCGCCAGCTTGTTGCCGGCGGTGTCCATCTTCCACGCCGCGTTCAGCGTCAAAAGGCGCGCCTGGTCGATCAGGATGCGCGCCTCGGCGATGCGCTCGCGCGTCACGCCCTGTTCCGCCACCGGCTTGTGGAAGGCCACGCGCGCAAGCGCCCGGCGGCACATCAATTCCAGCGCGCGCTCGGCCAGTCCGATCAGGCGCATGCAGTGGTGGATGCGCCCCGGGCCCAGCCGTCCCTGGGCGATCTCGAAGCCGCGCCCTTCGCCGAGCAGGATGTTGGTCACGGGTACGCGCACGTCCTTGAAGTCGAGTTCGCCGTGCCCATGCGGCGCATGGTCGTAGCCGAAGACGTTGAGCGGACGCACGCGGGTGACGCCCGGCGTGTCCATCGGCACCAGCACCATCGACTGCTGCCGGTGGCGGTCGGGATTGTCGGGATCGGTCTTGCCCATGAAGATGAGGATCTTGCAGCGCGGGTCGGGCGCG
>CAIZHL010000259.1 GCA_903932755.1 uncultured beta proteobacterium | reverse complement strand
TCACTGCAACCCGCTAATACTGGTCCGCCCGACAGGACTCGAACCTGTTACCCCCGGCTTAGAAGGCCGGTGCTCTATCCAGATGAGCTACGGGCGGAAACGCTGCCTGCGCGAAAGGCAAGTTTAGCGCAGGACGGAACAAACGGCGCCGGGAGGGGCATAATTGCATTTGTTGCCGCACATTCCTGCACACGCCCATGCCAACAGATCAGACTTACTGCTACCACTGCCGCACTCATCACCCGCGCAACGAAATGCGCCTGATCGTCACCAAGACCGGGAAGCGCTGGCGATGCATCCGCAGCATCGAAGCCACCCAGCAGGGCGCGGAAGCACGCGAAGCCTATGGGCGCCAAGTCTCGGAAATCAACAAGGCCGAGTCCAAGAGCCGGGCACAACGACTGAACAATCTCCTGCAGGAAAAGTAATTGCCATGGCAGGGTCGTCGTCAGAAAGGCTTGACCGCATCGTCGCAGAAGCCCGCAGCAAGGCAGACACCCGCGAACAGGGTTATCGCGAGCAGGCCCTGAAAATCTACCCCTGGATCTGCGGTCGTTGCGCCCGCGAATTCACCCGCGGCAACTTGCGCGAACTCACCGTACATCACCGCGACCACAATCATCGGAACAACCCATCCGACGGCAGCAACTGGGAATTGCTCTGCCTCTACTGCCACGACAATGAACACCAGCGTCAGTTGGAAGCCTCCGGGGGAAATTCCTGCTGCACCGATACCGGACAGACGGCAACTCATTCGCCCTTCGCCAAGCTCAAGTCGATGCTGGGAAACAAGGGCAGTTAGACATTCGGCTTAAGGTGAATCAGTTTCGGGCGGACGCACTGCTCACTGCTGAAAAGGCCACGCCCCGATCAATTGCTTTTCGATTCACCGGGACGCGCGATTGCCGTCCCTGACTCAGCGGATTCACGCGAATCGGGAACAGTCTGTCGATCAAGCCAGTTCAGCACCTGCCTCGCCTGAGAGATACCGTTACCGTCGGCCTGAAGGAGGAAGGCACGAGCTCTGGCAGAATCCTTTTCTTTACCGGCACCGATCGCCAATAGTCTGCCGGCGTTGTACTGAGCCGACCCTAGCCCCCGTTCTGCTGCAATTTGGTACCACCGCAGTGCCTCTTCCGGACTCGGAGATATCCCGCGTCCCATTTCGTAAATCTCTCCCAGATTGTTCTGTGCATCGGCGTCGCCTTGATCGGCTGCCAACCTGTAAAGTCGCGCAGCCCTGGGCTCGTCAACCATCCCGCCGTGGCCGTTCATCAGCAAATAGGCAAGCAAGGTCTGTGAACGTGGCCGGCCTTGGCTGGCCGATTGCGCCAGCCAGGAGCGTGCGCAAACATAGTCTGAGTCGTTCCTGCCAAACTCTCCCAGACAGCGACGTCCCATCCACTCCTGCGCATTCGAGTGCCCCCTCACCGCGGCCCGCTCCATCTGCGTCCAGGCCGTGTCGGGCGCAGTCTTCATAAGACATTGGGCGGCATGCCAACCGGCGGCGGCAAAGTGTTCTGCGGCGATGAAGAACTCGACGCACGATTTGTTTCCATCTTTTTCGAGCAGCACGCCGCGTTCAAGAAGAAAGCCTGTTGCCTGGCGCGCCATAGGATCCCCGCTCTGGGCCATTTTCTGCACACGCCAACCCGTGTCGTGCAACTTGGTAGTCAGGGTCTGAATCAGTTCGCCGGCCTTTCCGGTATCTCCCACCGCCTCAGCACGCAACAATGCGTCGACCAGAGCCGACGTGATGCGAGCCAGGCGTCCTCTACCTTGTATATCGCCCGGATTGTCCGCAACGGCTTGTCGCGCCTTGATTGCCTCCGCATCAAAGCCGCCGTTCTTCGTGGCAACCGGTTCGACTTCAGGTACGGAAGTCTCTATAAGGACAGCTCTTGCTGATTTGACCGGAGGCCTGGCTAGAGACGCCTTGGATTCAGCCGCTTTGACCTTCGCCTTCGCCTTGGGCTTGGGCTTGGGCTTTGCTTTCGTCTGTTCCGCAGCCTTGGCCTTGACGCTTGACTCGGTTGCAGGTTTGCCCGATGTTGCGAGCGATTCCGGCGCCGGCACCAGGCAAACCATTAGCGGGAAACAAACCAAC
Organism: uncultured beta proteobacterium; assembly: GCA_903932755.1. Taxonomy (GTDB): domain Bacteria; phylum Pseudomonadota; class Gammaproteobacteria; order Burkholderiales; family Rhodocyclaceae; genus Sulfuritalea. The sequence continues at coordinate 23 of CAIZHL010000259.1, read as the reverse complement.
CTCCAGTTCAAGGCCATGCCCGG
>CAIZHL010000258.1 GCA_903932755.1 uncultured beta proteobacterium | reverse complement strand
TTATGCAAAGTTACGTTGGCAACGTTTACCCCACCAACGAATACAGGCTTCAATCGTGCCACTGGAGTAATCGCGCCAGTACGCCCAACTTGAACATCAATGCCTTCAATCGTTGTCAATTCCTCTGGAGGGACGTACTTATGTGCCACGGCCCAATCCGGTTCACGTGACGCTGAATTTGCGTCTTTCAAATCGTCGAGGCGCTTTTGTAAAGTCAGCGAATTGAGTTTGTACACCACACCATCAATATCGAACGGCAGTCCGTCACGTAGTGACATTATCTTCTCGTGAAAAGTAAACAGTCCCTCCACGCTATGTACTACTACTCGATGATCACAAACGGGAAACCCAAAAATAGAAAGCGCATCGAGCACGCCTTTGTGGGTGTTCGGTAGAGTCCAGCCTTGCACCTCACCAAGACCATAAGCAAAGAAAAACAAAGGTCGTTGTGCCGCTAAGCTAGGGTCAAGCTGGCGGATGCTGCCGGCCGCCGCATTGCGTGGATTAATCAGGGCTTTCTCCCCGCGCTGCACGGCTTTTTCGTTGTAGCGCAGGAGATCATCGCGCCGCATATACACCTCGCCACGCACTTCAAGCACCTTCGGCGCATCGCTGTTGAGACGGTGCGGAACCCCTCGCACGGTGCGCACATTCTGTGTTACGTCCTCACCGGTCTCGCCGTCGCCACGTGTAGCGGCCTGTATCAACACGCTATTTTCATAGCGAAGGTTGATAGCCAGTCCGTCGAATTTAAGCTCGGCAATGTATTCGATAGGTGGATCATTCTCGGCAAATTTCAACTTCTTCCGCACCCGCGCATCGAACGCCACCGCACCACCAATCCCAGTGTCTGTTTCGGTGCGGATCGACAGCATGGGCACGACGTGCCGCACCGGAGCGAACCCGGCCAGAGGCGTGCCGCCGACCCGCTGCGTCGGCGAGTCGGCGCTGCGCAGTCCGGGGTGCGCCGCCTCCAGCGCCTGCAGCTCGCGGAACAGCCTGTCGTATTCGGCGTCGGGAACGGTCGGCGCGTCGAGCACGTAATAGGCATGGTTGTGCCGCTCGATCTCGCGGCGCAGGACTTCTGCCCGCGCAGCCGCCTGCCCGAGGCCCATCAGGAAAACAGTCGCAGCGCCCGCGTACTGCCGGGAACGATGCCGGCTTCGTTCATGCGCGCCTGCAGCTCGCTGGTCTTGGCGCGAATCGCATCGACCATGGCATCGGCCAGCGGCGCGCGTTGCGCGTCCACCAGGACGCCGCCGAGGGTGCCGGCCAGCTGGCGCGCGGTGGCCAGCATGCGGTCGAAGGCCAGCTTGCCGTCCGTCACGCGCGGCACGTCGAGGCTAAGGGTCAGGCCATGGGGTGCCAGCGACTTGATCGATTCGGCTTCGAGACGCTCGGCGCCAAGGTTGGCCACCGTGAACAATTCGCCGCCATCTTCATCGCGGGCGCGGAACACGCCGTCGCCCTCGAGCGCCAGTCCGGCGGCTTCGGCCACACCGCGCAGCTTGGTGCCGGCGAACACCCCGCCCGAGGCTTCGACCACATGCAGCACGAACTGGATGTCCACTCCGGCACAGAACTGGTCAAGGGCGCCGGCGCGCATCACCAGTTCGCCGCGCGACGGCAGCTCCAGCGTCGCCCCCGCCTGCTGCGCGACCGAGTGGACACCGTCGAAGAAGCGGCCGAGTTCGCCGTCGCTGATGGGTCCGCGGCGATCGACCAGCTGCAGTGCCACCGCCCAGTTGCGGTAGCGGCCGGAGTCGTCGGCGCCGATGCGACGCCACGGCTCGTCGCCATCGCCCTTGGCCAGCCAGTGCAGCGGTTTGGACAATTCGCCGGACCAGACCGCCTGCATGGCCTGGATCGCCGGCGCCGGCACCGGTTCCGCGGTGGTGAAGCGCAGCACGCAGTCGGCGATCCGGTCGGCGCATTCGGCCGGCAGGTCTGAAGCCGGTTCCGGCTCCGCTTCCGGTGCGGAAGCGGCCGCCGCCATCGCGCCGGTTTCGTCGCTTGCCGCGGCGAGGTCCGCAGCCGCGTCGCTTTCATCCGCCATGGCGGCGACGCCAGGTTCCAGCTTCTGCCCGGGTTCGCCGGCGAGCAGCGCATCGCCCTCGCCGCCCTTGAAGATCCTGTCGGCGGCCTTGCGGTGTTTGCGGTCCTGCCAGATGTTGTAGACCCAGACCATGGCCACCCCGGTCACCCCGGCCCCGATCAAGGCTATTTCCAGTTCGCTGATTGCCATGTTCAAGCCATCCTGTTCTGAGCCGCTATGCCGCTACGCCGCCTGCTGCTCGTCGGCGAGGCGCAGCGCCTCTTCGATATCGACCTCGACCACGCGCGACACGCCCTGTTCCTGCATGGTCACGCCGATCAGTTGCTGCGCCATTTCCATGGCGATCTTGTTGTGCGAAATGAAAACGAACTGGGTATTCACCGACATGCGCTTGACCATCTCGCAGAAACGCACCGTGTTGGAATCGTCGAGCGGGGCATCGACTTCGTCGAGCATGCAGAAGGGCGCCGGATTCAGGTTGAAGATGGCGAACACCAGGGCGATGGCGGTCAGCGCCTTTTCGCCGCCGGAAAGCAGGTGGATGGTGGTGTTCTTCTTGCCCGGCGGCTGCGCCATGATCTGGATGCCGGAGTCGAGGATCTCGTCGCCGGTCAGGATCAGGCGCGCTTCGCCGCCGCCGAACAGCTGCGGGAACAGGATGCCGAAGTGCTTGTTGACCGTGTCATAGGTTTCCTGCAACTGCTCGCGCGTTTCGCGGTCGATGCGCCGGATGGCGTCTTCCAGGGTGCCGATCGCCTCGTTCAGGTCGGCCGACTGCGCGTCGAGGAAGCCCTTGCGCTCGGACGCCGTGGCCAGTTCTTCCAGCGCGGCGAGATTGACCGGGCCGAGGGCTTCGATTTCGGCGTTGATCTGGGCGATTTCGCCCTGCAGGATGCTGTCCTTGATCCGGTCGGCGCCGCCGGCATTGAGTTCGTCGAGGAAGGGGGCTTCGTCGTCCTCGCCCAGCACATGGACTTCGGCCAGGCGCTCGCGGAATTGTTCCTCGTTCATCTGCGCTGCCTGCGCCTTGAGCCGCAGGTCGCTGATCCTGTCGCGCAGCGGGCTCACGCCCTGCTCCAGCTTCATGCGCTGTTCGTCGAGTCCGCGCAGGTCGGACGCCGCCGTCTCCAGCACGTTTCGCCGTTCTGCCAGCGCCGACTCTTTTTCGCGCTTGCCGTCCAGCGCGGCGTGCAACTGTTCCTGCAGCACCATGTCGCTGATGCCGGCCAGTTCGGTGCGGGCGGCGGCGGTTTCGGTGTCGATGCGCTGCACCTGGCTGTTGGCCGTGGCGGCGGCGCGCTGGTTATCGTCGAGCTTGGACAGGCATTCGCGCTCGGAAAAGCCGGCCTCCTGGGCTTCGCGCCCGAGCTGGATTTCAAGTGCACGCGCCTCGCGCAGGGCGACATCCTTCTGCCGATGCAGTTCCAGCATCTGCTCGAGGCGCGCGCGCACCTCGCCCAGGCGCCCGCGCTGGGCTTCGCCTTCGCCTTCGGCCCGCACGCGCCGGGCGAGTTCGGTCTCTTCCTGGCGCTGAAGTTCGGCCAGGTCGCGGTCGATCTGCGCCGAGCGCTCGTCGAAGCGGGTTTGCGCCTGTGCCAGCTTGAGCGTTTCGACCTGCGCGCCGTGAAATGCCTGCTGCGCCTCCTGCAGGGAACGTCGCGCCGCGCCGAGCTGGCCCTGGACTTCCGCCAGCGACTGTTCCGCCGCGCGCTGCGTTTCGCGCGCCGCGACTTCCGCGGCGCCGCGCACATCCAACAAGGCGGCCAGTTCGTCGATCTCGCGCTGGCGTTCGATCACGCCGTGGGTCTTCGCGTCCGGCACATACAGCGTGAGGCCGGCGGGAGTCAGCAGGTGTCCGCCGCGCGATACGCGCCGGCCCTGTGCCAGCGGCAATTCGGTGGCGAGGTCGTCGGCGACGGCAACGCCGGCCAGCCATTCGTCGAGCACGCCGGCCCAGCGCAGGTCGTCGCAGCGCACCTTGCTGCGCAGGCTTTCCGGCGCCGATATATTCGAGCGCAGCGAGCCACCGTGACCCCCTTCCCCGGGAAGGGGGCTGGGGGGTAGGTCGTCATTCAACCTGCGATCTGCGAGCGCAAGCGAGATGATCGAAGGTGGCGGCGACGCCAATGCGGCACGCACGGTATCCGCATCGGCCGCCAGGGCCGAGAAGCGTTCGCGCAGCACGGCTTCGACCGCGGTTTCCCAGCCGGCTTCGACCTGGATCGATTGCCACAGGGGTTTCGCCGCGGCCAGTCCGCGCGCCTTGAGCCAGTCGCCGATTTCGCCGCTTTGGGCGACCTTCGCCTGCAGTTGGGCCAACGCGTCGTGCCGCGCACGCGTTTCGGTCAGGTTGCGATGGGCTGCCTGCAGGGCTTCGCGGGCGATGCGCAGTTGGGCCTCGGCGGCAGGCACGGCGGTTTGCAACAGCGCCAGGCGCTCCTGCGCCGTCGCCTGCGCCGCATCGGCGGCGCGCTCGCGCTCCTGCGATGCAAGCAGCAGGGCGGGATCGGGTGCGCCCAGGGCCTGGCGGTCCTGCTCCAGGCGGGTGCGGCGCTGCGCCAGGGTGTCCAGCGCGCGCTGCGCGTGCCCCTTGTCGGCGTCGGCCAGGCGCAATGCCTGTTCGGCTTCGCTCAGGCCGCGGCGGGCCTCGGTGACATCGCTGCCGGCCTTCTGCACAGCATCCTCGGCGGCGGGAAGGCGCGCAGCCGCTTCCTGGTGACGAGCGGTGGCGGTGGCGGAACGGCTGCGGGAATTCTCCAGCAGCAGGTTCCAGCGCGCCTCTTCCTCGGCCAGATGGCTTTGCTGGCCGCGCCAGTGGGTTTCCTCGGCGCCCAGCTGACCCAGGCGGGATTCCAGCCGCGAGCGCGAATCGCGCAGATGGCCGATTTCGGATTCAAGGCGGCTGACTTCGGTGTTGGCCGCGAACATCTCGGCCTGCGCCGCATGCAGCGCGTCCGACGCGGAATAGTGGCTCTCGCGGGCATGCTCGACGCGGGCTTCGATTTCGCGCAGCTGCGCGGTCTCCGCTTCGACCCGGTTCACGGCTTCGTCGACCTGGCGGGCGAGGCGCTGGCTGTCCTGCCGCGCGTCGTTGCGCTTTTTCAGCCACAGCAGGGTCTGCTTCCGCGACACCCGCTGGTGCAGGTCGCGATACTGCTGCGCCACCGCCGCCTGCGTCTGCAGGTGCCCGACCTGGCTTTCCAGCTCGTTGCGGATGTCGTCGACGCGGGCGATGTTCTCGCGCGCATCTTCCAGGCGGTGTTCGGTTTCCTTGCGGCGTTCCTTGTACTTGGTGACGCCGGCGGCCTCTTCGAGGTAAAAGCGCAGTTCTTCGGGCTTGGCCTCGACGATGCGCGAGATCATGCCCTGGCCGATGATGGCGTAGGCGCGCGGACCCAGTCCGGTGCCGAGGAAGAGGTCGATCACGTCGCGCCGGCGCACGTGCAGGTTGTTGATGTAGTAGCTCGAGTTGCCCTCACGGTCGAGCACGCGCTTGACGGTGATTTCGGCGTACTGGCTCCACTGCCCGGCGGCGCGGCCCTGGGCGTTGTCAAAATACAGCTCGACGCTGGCGCGGCTGACTTCCTTGCGGTTGCCGGCGCCCTTGAAGATGACGTCCTGGATCGACTCGCCGCGCAGTTCGGAGGCCTTGGATTCGCCGAGCACCCAGCGCACGGCGTCGATGATGTTGGATTTGCCGCAGCCGTTGGGGCCGACCACGCCCGCCAGCTGGCCGGGAAAAAGCACGGTGGTGGGCTCGACAAAGGACTTGAAGCCCGAAAGTTTCAGCTTGTTTAGACGCACGAGGGACGAACCGGAAAGAGGATGACAAAAACACGGCTTTGAAGCTTGGCCATTATAATCCGTCCCGCCCACTTACCCGGCACCGCCCAGCATGCCCAGCCCACAAAAACAGACCCCCGCCAAGGCTCTCGAAACCTTCGCCAATCCCGCGCCGCACAGGGATTACCGCATCCACATGGAAATCCCGGAGTTTTCCTGCCTCTGTCCGAAGACGGGGCAGCCGGATTTTGCCGTGCTGACGCTGGATTACATCCCCGAGAAGCTCTGTGTCGAGCTGAAAAGCCTCAAGCTCTACATCTGGAGTTTCCGCGACGAAGGGCATTTCCACGAAGACGTCGCCAACCGCATCCTCGACGACCTGGCCCGCGCCACCAAACCGCGCTTCATGCGCCTCACCGCACGCTTCTATGTGCGCGGCGGGATTTTCACCAACGTGGTCGCGGAACACCGCAAGAAAGGCTGGAAGCCGGCACCGACGGTCGAGCTCACCGAGTTCCCCGCGCAATCGAACACGCGCGGCTGAGCGGCGCCTCCGCCGCGCGGGCGCTCGCAGGCCGCGATCAGACCGCGGTGGAAAGCGGCTGGGAGAGGAACATCTCTGCGAACTCGTCGGCCGAAACCGGCTTGCCGAGCAGGTAGCCCTGTCCGTAGCGGCAGCCGCTGCGAACCAGGAAATCGCGCTGCGCCGCGGTTTCGATGCCTTCGGCGATGACGTCGAGATCGAGCGCCCGGCTCATCGAAATAATGGCTTCGATCAGGGCGACATCCTCGGCATCGCCGGGAATGCCGCAGACGAAGGACTGGTCGATCTTGAGGGTATCGATCGGAAAGTGCTTGAGATAGCTGAGGGATGAAAACCCGGTGCCGAAATCGTCGATGGCGACCTGGATGCCGAGGCTCTTCATTTCCTGCAACTGGCGCATGGCGTCGCCCTTGTCGCTGATGAAAACGCTTTCGGTGATCTCGACCACCAGTTGCTGCGGCTCCGCGCCCTCGGCTTCGAGGGCCTCGCGCAGCAGGCCGGCGCAGTCGCCGCGCTGAAACTGCTGCGCCGCCAGGTTGACGCCGAGGCGAAAGCCGGGGGGGGCGGCATGCTTCCATTGCGCCGCCTGGCGCGCCACGGTCTGGATCACCCATGCACCGACAGGCACGATGAGGCCCGTCTCTTCGGCGACCGGAATGAAATTGTCGGGATCGATCAGGCCGCGCTCCGGATCCCGCCAGCGGATCAGCGCCTCGGCCTTCACCAGCGCGCCGGTCGCAAGATCGAACACGGGCTGGTAGCAGAGCACGAACTCGCTTTCGCGCAGGGCCCGCCGCAAGCCGTTCTCCAGGCGCAGGCGCTCCAGGGCGTTCTGCTGCATGTCCTGGGTGAAGAAGCGGTAGGCATTCTTGCCCTCCGCCTTGGCACGGTACATCGCGGTATCGGCGTTGGCCAGGAGCACGTCCGTATCCGCGCCGTCGTCGGGGAACAGGGTCAGGCCCATGCTGCCGGAGACGTACATGTCCTTGCCTTCGATGTGAAAGCGCTGCCGCAGGTGTTCGAGGATCTTCACCGCCAGCGTCTGCAGATCGTTCTGGCTCTGGATTTCCGGCAGCACCACCATGAACTCGTCGCCGCCGATGCGGGCGACGGTATCGGATTCGCGCACGCAATGGACCAGCCGGCGCGCGGTCTCGATCAGCAGCAGGTCGCCGATGCGGTGGCCGAGCGTGTCGTTGATGTGCTTGAAGCCGTCGAGATCGAGCATCATCATTCCGACCTGCCCGCTCTGGCGCTGGGCACGCGAGATGGCCTGCGCCATGCGATCGGCAAGCAGGCGCCGGTTGGGCAGGCCGGTCAAGGCATCGTGGTCGGCCTGATGCCGGATCTCCTCGGCCTGGCGCTTCTGCGTGGTCACGTCGCTGAACATGGCCAGGTGGTTTTTGACGTGGCCCCATTCATCACGAATGATCGTCACCGAAAGCCGTTGCGCGAACGGCTCGCCCGACTTGCGCCGGTTCCATACGTCGCCCTCCCAGCGACCGTCGCGCTGCAAGGCGTGCCACATCGACTTGAAATGGTCGGGGCCCTGCAGGCCGGCGTTGAGCAGCTTCGGATCCTTGCCCATCACCTCGGCGCCGGGATAGCCGGTGATCACCTCGAAGGCCGGATTGACGGAAACGATGCGGTTCTGCGCGTCGGTCAGCATGATGCCTTCGCTCGCCGTCTCGAACACCTGGCCCGCCAGCGCAAGGTGCTGCTCGATGCGCTTGCGATCGGAAATGTCCAGCAGCATGCCGCGAATCATCAACCTCGGTATCGGATCTCCGTCCGCCATCGCACCGGACAAATGATGTACCCAGACGAAGTGACCGTCGCGGTGGCGCAGGCGATAGTCGAAGGCGCAGGCCTTGCCTTCATCGATGGCCTGGACCCTCGCCTCGCGCACGCGGGGCAGGTCGTCCGGATGCGCATGCGCCTGCAGGAAGTTCGGCTGCATCCATGCCGCAAGCTCGTAACCCAGCAGGTCGGCCGCCTGCGGCGAAACGTAGGTGAAGGTTTCCTCCGTCGTCGAGAACTCCCAGGCCACGACCTGGATGCCTTCCACCAGAAAGCGGAAGCGCTCCTCGCTCAGGCGCAGGATTCCGGCGGCCTCCTCCTGGGCGCGGCGATGCTCGGCGACGCTGCCCATCAGGCCCAGCAGCGAACCCGATAGTTCACCGAGTTCGTCGCCGCGTTGGGGTTCCGCCGCAGCCAGGCTGGCCAGCACCACCGGCGAGGCGTAGCCGGCGGCGGCAAACTCGCGATGGGCCCTGCCCAGCGCCAGGATGCGCCGCACCAGCCCGGTGGCCCAGACGCCGAAGACGACCCAGGCCGCCGCGGCAAAGGCCAGCGCCCCAAGCGCCAGGGGCTGTAACAGTTCGCGCAGCGCAAACGGCTCGCTCGGGTTGATCCGCAGCAGGACGCGGGGGTTATCCGGTTGCGCCTGGCTCCAGGGCAGCAGGCGCGACCGCTGTCCGGTGGCCGGGGCGCGATTTGCAGTCGTCATGCCATCGTCGCCGAGCGAACTGGCAACCGGCTTGTTCTGCCACAGGACCAGCAGGTCGGTTTCGGGGTAGGTCAGGGTCCCCAGCAAGGCGTGATCGATATGCCGATACGTCAGCAGCACTCCGTTCTGGCCGGATCCCAGCCAGACCTGCTGCCGAAACACCCTGTAGAGCCGGTTGCCCTTTGGATCGTAGGCCCAGCCGGCTTCACCGCCGTCCAAGACTACCGCGGGGATCTCCCCGCCGGCATAGGAGAACCAGGCGAGACGGTTTCCTTCGCGATCGAGGACCACAACCACCGGAAATTCGGGAACGCCGCCCTGTGCGGTTATGAACGTGCCGAGCCGGCCGTGACGACCGGCGGCGTCTTCCAGCACCCGCGAGTATTCCAGCCGAGCCTTGAAACTGTAGGCGCTGCGTTCCCACTCGCCCTCCCCCAGCGCCAGCGAACCGTTGAAATGTTTCTCCGCCTGGCGCATGTGGTGTTCCAGCGAACGCTGGTTGGCGTGACCGTGGAACCAGAGGGCCAGGGCGACCGTCGTCAGCAGGGTCGCCAGCAGCGCCAGCGCAAGACGGATAGCGACCTGCAGGGTCAGCGGTTGGCGCAAGGATCCCGGCATGAGGTCTCAGTCTTTGCGTCCGGCCCAGCGATCCATGATCATCGATTCGACCTTGAGTCCTTGCGCGGCCGGATTGTCGGCCTGGGATTTGCGGAAGAAGATTTCGGTGTCATGCAGCTGCCGCGTCGAGAACTTGCCGTCGTGGCTGTACTGCCGCGGGTACTTGCGCATGGTCTCCAGCATGTACTTGCGTTCTGCCGGGTCTTCAATTCCGGCCATGTCGATCACTTCCTCGGGGGTGTGCCGGGCGATCCATTCCAGCGTGCGGCGGATGATCCTGACCATGGTTTCGGCCTTTTTCGAATCCTGCTCGATCCGGTCCTGGCGCCCGAACAGGGCGCCGCGCAGAAACGCGCCGCCGGGGATACCGGCGGATATCTTCGGGTCGCCCAGGTGCACCAGCTGGAAGGCGACCTTGTCGGCGATCATGCGCGAGGCATGCGGCTCGTCGCCCATGATGGCGTCCGCCGTGCCGTCGGCGAGCATGGCGGCCTCGGACGACCAGCGCTGGCCGACCGAGACAAAGCGCACGCTGTCCGGCGCCACGCCCGCATTCCTCAGCAGCAGTTCCATGACGATATGGGAGTTGGTCTTGGTCGTGATCGAATAACTATGGACGCCGATCACGCGCCCCTTGAGGTCGGCCACCGTCTTGACCTTGCCCTGCAGGCCGCTGCGCACCAGCAGCACATACAGCGGCAGATCGTTGATCGCCGCCAGTGCAACGATGCGCGGATCCTTGAGCCGGGACGTCATGGCGGCAGAAAGGCCGAACACGGCGAACTCTGTATTGTTCGACAGCATTTCATGGGCGGCCGCGCCGCCGCCGGAGACATAATGCACCTTGACCTCGGCGCCCTCTGCCCGATCGGCGCCGATCTTGGAGATCAGGGCCACCGGCAGGTAGGAAGCGGCGCCCGGCCCGGGCACGCTGACCGACAACTGCATGGGTTGCGCCGCAACGGAAAATGCGCAGACCAGCAACAGCACGGGCACCAATACCCGTTCAAGACACCTCGGCAACATGAATTTCTCCCAGCATGTCAGCGCCCCTGCGCTGCCCCAGCGAAACATGAATCTTAAAGCAAATTGCATGCCTGATGACGGGCAGTTACCCGTCAAATCGGGATAAACGGTACGCTTCTTGCCAAAAGTTCCGCCTCGGGCATTTCCACCCTGGCATTGACCCAGGTCTTGCCGAAATTGTTCTCGGTCACCGGCATGCCGAAGCGGAAACCCTGCAGGATGTCGCAATCCTGCTCCGCAAGGAAAGACCACTGCTCGTCGGTCTCCACGCCCTCGGCGATGATCTGCAGTCCGAGCGCCTGCGCCATGCGCACCGCGGCGATAACCAGGGCGCGGTCGCTGCGGTCTTCCGAAATGTCATGGATGAAGCTGCGGTCTATCTTCACGGTATGGAAGGGAAACTCGCGCAGGTAGCTGAGCGAGGAATAGCCGGTGCCGAAGTCGTCCATCGACAGGCGCACGCCGAGTGCATGCAGTTCTTCGAGAATGAGCTTGACTTCGCCCTGGTTGCGTAGCAGCAGACCTTCGGTAATCTCGATTTCGAGTTGATGCGGCGGCACATGGAACTCGGCCATGCATTCCTTGACCATGGCGACGAAGCCGCTGCTGCGAAATTGTCGCGGCGAGACATTGACTGCCATGACGAAACCCTGCTGATCCAGCCGCCAACGGGCCAGCGTGGCGCAGGCTTCGCGCAGCACCCAGCGTCCGAGGTCGACGATCAGCCCGCTTTGCTCCGCCACCGGGATGAAGGTGGAGGGTTCGACAATGCCCAGTTCCGGGCTGGTCCAGCGCAGCAGCGCTTCGGCACCGATGATGACGCCGCTGTCGGCGCGTACCAGCGGGTGGTAGACGACATGCAACTCCTGGCGCTCCAGCGCGCCGCGCAGGCAACGCCCGATTTCCAGGCGCTTCAGCGACAGGTCGTGGATCGAGCGGTTGTAGAAGCGGTACATGTTGCGCCCGGAATCCTTGGCCTCGTACATGGCCAGGTCGGCATTGCGCAGCAACACCATCGGCTCGGTACCGTCGTCCGGGTAGATCGCGACGCCGATGCTCGGCGTCGTGACCAGTTCGCGCTCGCCGACGGCAAAGGGTGAAGCGAATGCGGCAATGACTTTTTCCGCGATCGCTGCGGCCTCGTCGCCATGATCGATGCCACCTGCCACGATCAGGAACTCGTCTCCCCCGAGGCGCGCCACGATGTCGTCGCCGCGCACGGCTTCGACCAGGCGTTGTGCAACCTGCCGCAGCAGGCTGTCGCCGACGGCATGCCCGAGGGTATCGTTGACTTCCTTGAAGTGATCGAGGTCGATGAACATCGCCGCGGCTTTGCCGCCGTCCCGCCGCGAGCGGCTCACGGCCTGCATCAGGCGGTCGTTGGCCAGCACGCGATTGGGCAGGCCGGTCAGGATGTCGTAGTGGGCCTGGTAGGTGATCTTTTCCATCTGTTCGCGCTGCTCGGTGATGTCCTCGCGCGACAGCAGGAGATGGGTCGCATGTCCCAGTTCGTTGCGCACGGCGCCCAGGCTCAGCCGTTCCCAGTACGCCGCATCGCCCCGCCGGCTGGGTTGTTCGACCTGCCAGATGGCGCCGCCCATCGCCACCTGCAGGGCATTCTGGGCGTCGAGCGGGTCGGCCGTATGCAGCACGTCGAGCAGCGGTCGTCCGATCAGCTCCGTTGTCGGAAAACCGGTGATTCGTTCATAGGCCGGGTTGGCGAATTCGACGGCGCCGCCGATGCGCGCGATCAGGATGCCTACCGGATTCTGTTCGACCACTTGCGAGAAACGAACCAGGCGGCGATTGGCGCGCTGGAGGTCGGTGGTGCGCTCCTCGACACGCTGCTCAAGTGCGGCTTGCGCGCCGCGCAGGGCCGCTTCCCTGCTCAGCACCTGCTGCCGCATGATTTCGAAGACCTGCGCCAGATCGCCGATTTCGTCATACCGGCGCAGCGCGATCTGCCCGCTTTCTTCGCCGGCCGCCAGCTTCTGCGCGTGCTCGCGCAGGATTCCGATGCGGCGCACGACGGTGCGCCCCGAATACGCCAGGCCGGCGAAGATCGCCAGTCCGCCAAGAGCAACCAGCCAGAGGAACTGCGGGCGCTGCCGGGCCTGCTCCTCGACGGCCGTCAGGTAGGCTGCGGCGGCATCGGCTTCGGTCCGTTCGGCAACTTCCGCCAGCACCGACTGGATCGAAAGGAAGGGGATGTGCGAACCCGCCGCGGTGAT